>CALXCC010000001.1 GCA_944386705.1 uncultured Clostridia bacterium
GTAAGAGTCTTCTATTGCTTTTATTGGACTTCCTGCTTTATTTCCAACTCCATTTACTAATGCATCGTAACATTTTTTAACTCTTTCCCACCTTTTGTCTCTATCCATAGCATAAAATCTTCCTGAAATACTTGCAATTTTTCCAATTTCTTTTTCAGTCATTTTTTCTTGTAATTTTATAATATAACTTTCAGCTGATGCTGGTGGTGTATCTCTTCCATCTAAGAAACAATGAACATATATATCTTCAAAATCTCTTCTTTTTGCCATTTCTAATAAACCATATAAATGGCGAATGTGGCTGTGAACTCCTCCATCTGATACTAACCCTAATATGTGTAATTTAGAGTTGTTTTTCTTGCAATTTTCTATTGCTGCTATAAATTCTGGGTTCGTAAAGAAGTCTCCATCTTCTATTGATTTTGTAATTCTAGTTAATTCTTGGTACACAATTCTTCCAGCTCCAATATTTGTATGTCCAACTTCTGAATTTCCCATTTGCCCTTCTGGTAATCCAACTGCTAATCCACTTGTTGCTATGTCTACATTTGGATATTTTTTCATTAATTTATCAATATTAGGTGTTTTAGCTAATTTGATAGCATTTCCATCTTTATTTTTGTTGTCACCAAAACCATCTAATATCATTAGCATTGTTAATTTGTCTTTCATTTCATACCATCCTTTTCTTCTGAAAGGTGTTTTTTGGGACTGAGCAAAAAAACACCTTCTTTATTTTATTATTATACTTTCGTAATTTTATATCTTACTTTGCTTTTCTATTCGAGTTTTTTTGTTTCGTCCCAAAAACATCCAAAAATATCTTAACCTTTGAAATTTACTATTTTACTAAATTCTTCTGCTTTTAGGCTAGCTCCTCCAACTAATCCTCCATCGATGTCTGACATAGTAAATAATTCTTTTGCGTTGCTTGATTTTACGCTTCCGCCATATTGTATTATAACTTCTTCAGCTACATTTTGTCCATAGATTTTAGCAATTTTATTTCTAATTTCTTTAATTGAATTATTTGCATCTTCACTTGTTGCTGTTTTTCCTGTTCCAATTGCCCAAATTGGTTCATATGCTATTATTGTATTTTTTACTTGTTCTTCTGTTAATCCAACTAATGCAAGTTCTGTTTGTTTTGTTATAATTTCTGCTGTTTTATTGGCTTCTCTTTCTTCTAGAGTTTCCCCAACACATACTATTGGTTTTAATCCATAGCTAAATGCTGCTTTTATTTTTTTGTTTACTGTTTCATCTGTTTCATTAAAATATTGTCTTCTTTCTGAGTGTCCAATAATTACATATTCTACATTTATTGCTTTTAACATTTTTCCTGAAACTTCTCCAGTGTAAGCTCCAGATTCTTCAAAATGCATATTTTGTGCTCCTATTTTTATGTTTGTATTTTGTGCTGTTAATAAGCTATAAAATAAATCTGTATATGGAACACATAAAATCACTTCGTTTTCAGTATCTTTTACAAGTGGTGCTAGTTCCTCTATAAATTGTATTGCTTCATTTGGAAGCATATTCATTTTCCAGTTTCCTGCTATTACTTTTTTTCTCATATTAATTCTCCTTTCGAGATTTGGTTTATCCTTTTTTTATTTTAAACTTTTTTTAATTTTTTCTAGAAAGTGGATTGTTGTTCTCCCTTTTAGTTTATTTTATTTATTTAATAAACATTCAATTCCTGGTAATTTTTTACCTTCTAAAAATTCTAGTGAAGCTCCTCCTCCTGTTGATATATGTGTCATTTTACTTTCTAATCCTGCTTTTTTTACTGCTGCTGCTGAATCTCCTCCTCCAATTATTGTTGTTGCATCAATTTCAGATAGAACTTTTGCAATGCTATTCGTTCCAATTGCAAATTGGTCGAACTCAAATAACCCTAAAGGTCCATTCCATACCACAGTTTTTGCTGTTTTTAATTCTTCACTAAACATATTTATTGTTTTCTCTCCTATGTCAAATCCTTCCCATTCGTCAGGAATTTCTGTCCAAGCTACAGTTTTACTTTCTGTATCTGGTTTAAATTCTTTTCCTATTTTTGTATCTACTGGAAGCATTAATTTAACACCTTTTTCTTCAGCTTTAGCCATTAATTCTTTTGCTAAATCTAATTTATCTAATTCACAAAGTGAATTTCCTACACCATATCCTTGAGCTTTAAAGAATGTATATGCCATTCCTCCACCTATCATTAATGTATCTACTTTTTCTAACAAGCTATCTATTACTCCTATTTTATCTGAAACTTTTGCTCCTCCTAAGATAGCTACAAATGGTCTTTCCGGATTTGTAATTGCGTTTCCTAGGAATTGTAATTCTTTTTCAATTAAGAATCCTGATACTGCTGGTAGATATTGTGCTACTCCTGCTGTTGAAGCATGTGCTCTATGTGCTGTTCCAAATGCATCATTTACATATATTTCTGCCAAATTAGCTAATTTCTTTGCAAATTCTGGGTCGTTGTCTGTTTCTTCTCTATGATATCTTACATTTTCTAAAAGTAGAATTTCTCCTTCTTTTAAATTTTTAGCTTTTGAAGTTGCATCTTCTCCTATTACATCTTTTGCCATAATAACTTCTTTACCTAATAATTTTGATAGTTCTTTTGCTACTGGTTGTAAAGAAAATTCTGGTTTGAATTCTCCCTTTGGTCTTCCTAAGTGTGAACACAAAATAACAGCACAATTATTTTCTAGTAAATATTTTATTGTTGGTAATGCTGCTACTATTCTTGTATTATCTGTTATATTTTTTGACCCATCCATTGGTACATTGAAGTCACATCTTACTAGTACCTTTTTTCCTCTTAAATCAATATCTTTTATTGTTTTTTTATTCATTTTAAATTCCTCCCTATTTTTGAACTTGGTCTTATTTTATCCATTTTTTTCCTATTTTATTAGACCACTACTATTTTATATCAAAAAAGAGCACTTTTCAAGTATTTCAAGTGTTCTTTTTATTATTTATTTAATTATTCTTATTTCCAACCTATAATTTCATCATAACTAATTGTATATCCACCATCTTTAGTTACAAAGTCATTTTCTCCTAGTGTTCCTTCGTTATATTCTTTTTTTTGAATTATTTCCTTCAAATCTTCTTTTGAAGGTGTATTACCTGTTTTAGTTTTTTCTGTTAATAAATCAGCTTCAATTTTTTCTATAATGCTTTCTCTTTCTGCCTTTGCTTTCGTCTCTTTAGTTTCTTTTGTGATACTGTCTTTACTATTAATTGAATCTAAAGTTACTCCAGCAATTATTAGTAGTACAATAATTGTGATAACTAAAGCTATTAATGTTATTCCATTCTCATTTTTGAATGTTTTTCTTTCAGTTTTAATTAGATTTCTTGTTATTTTTTTATTTTTCATTTTATTTTTCTCCTTCTTTTGTTTATTATTATTCTCTTTATAATTATTTTTATCCTTTGTTTTTATTATGTTATTATTGTATACATTTCTTCTACTTTAGTCAATACTTTTTTTATGTATTATCTTTACAATAAAATTCTTGAGAATATTTACTTATAAAAATCCACCTCTAAAAATACACCTCCAAATATTAAACTTTTTGTCTAACATTTGGAGGTGCACTTCAGTGTAAGTATTTTTTTCTTTTTTCGTTTTAGTTTATTAAAAATTAGTTTTTGCTAGCAATGTAACAAGCTAAGTCTACTAATTTGTTTGAATATCCCCATTCGTTGTCATACCAAGCTACTAATTTAACAAATGTATCTGTTAATTGGATTCCTGCTGTTGCATCGAAGATTGATGTATGAGCATCATTAATGAAGTCTGAAGATACAACTGCTTCGTCTGTATATTCAATAATTCCTTTCATTTCGTTTTCAGATGCTTCTTTCATAACTTTGCAGATTTCTTCCATTGTTGTTGGTTTTTCTAAGTTACATGTTAAGTCTACAACTGATACGTCAACTGTTGGTACTCTGAATGACATACCTGTTAATTTTCCATTTAATGATGGAATAACTTTTCCTACAGCTTTTGCTGCTCCTGTTGAAGATGGAATAATGTTAGCAGCTGCTGCTCTACCACCTCTCCAATCTTTTTTAGAAGCTCCATCAACTGTTTTTTGTGTTGCTGTTGTTGAGTGAACTGTTGTCATTAATCCATCTTTAATTCCAAAGTGGTCGTTAATAACTTTAGCAAGTGGTGCTAAACAGTTTGTTGTACAAGATGCATTAGATACAATATTCATACTTGGGTCATATGTTTCGTTATTAACTCCCATTACGAACATTGGAGCATCTTTTGATGGTGCACTTATAATTACTTTTTTAGCTCCTGCATCAATGTGAGCTTGTGCTTTGTCCATTGTTGTGAATACTCCTGAACATTCTAATACATAATCAACTCCAACTTCTCCCCAAGGGATGTTATGTGGGTCCATTTCATTATATACTTTTATTTCTTTTCCATTTACTACTAAAACTCCATCTTTTGCTTCTACAGTTCCATTAAATCTTCCATGAACTGTATCAAATTTTGTCATATAAGCCATATATTCTGCATCGATAAATGGATCATTTATTGCTACTACTTCAACTCCTTCTTTAGCTAATGCTGCTTGAAATGATAAGTTTCCGATTCTTCCGAATCCGTTAATTCCTATTTTTACTGACATAAAAATTTCCTCCTTATTTTTGTTTTTTTGCCATTTCTTTGGCATTAATTATTGTATACCAAAAAAAGGGATTTTTCAACCCCTTTTTTTACATTTCTTGGTCAGTTTGGGGACAGGTACTGTTTAGCCATTTTTGGCTAAGTTGGGGACACTTATTATTTACTCTTCTTTATAAATACTTTTTGCTCTTTGCACAATTCTAAGATTAACACCTAGTACTCTTGATATCTGATTATGGTTAGTGCCCTTTGTTCCTTTTATCTCTCCTATAATTTTATCTCTAATACTTTTATTATAGTTTTGTATTTCTTGAATATTTTCAATATTAAAATTTCTCTTTATTAAATAAATCAACTCTTCATCACTTAGGCCAGTTTTCATTCCATATTCTAAAATATCTTCTGCCTTCGAAAATGTTACTAATTCTTTGTTTAACTTTATAAATCTTTGTTTTGCATTATGTACATTATCTGAATATAATTTCAATACTATTTCTTTATCTTCTTTTTCAATTAATTCATTTTTTGAATGTAGATTAATATAATCCCTGTAACTACTCCATTTGTATTTGTCTACTTTGCTTATATTAGCTTTTAGTGGATTTTGATGTATATACCTTTGTAAATTGATAAAATATTCTATATCTTCTACACATCTACTTTCGAACCTATTTTGAAATAAATGTCCTATCCTCTGGTATTTATTGTTAAAATATTTTGAGTACCTTAGTTGGATACTTTGCATTGATTGGGATAAATTATTTTTTTCATCTTTAATTTGTAAATGAATATGATTTGACATTAAAACATAAGAATATAATTTGTATGAATAAATTTTCTTTGTATTTATTAACTCTTTTCTAAATTTTAAAAAATCTTGATTATCTAAAAAAATATCTTGTCTATTGATTCCTCTCATTATGCAATGGTAAACATTTGTAATACTTTTTCGTCGCACTCCTCTTGGCAATATATCACTCTCCTATTATAAATCATTTTAATAATACATTTTACATATATTACCATATCAAATGTTTTTTTTCAAGTATTTTGCTATTAAGAATTCTTAAACTTCTTACAGAATTTTAAAAATCACTACAGTACCCTGCTCTGCTCCAAAGAATTAGCCATAGAAATAGTAAAAAATGGCTAAAATAGGTGAATTCTATTTAGCCATTTTAGAATTATACATTTTTTTAAATTTTAACATACCTGTCCCAAATATAGCCAAAAATGGCTAAATCGTACCTGTCCCCAAACTAACCAAATTAACCATACAACTTCTCTAACACGATAACAAACATAGCATGTGACCAGCCAAGTCCTATTATCCAGTTTGGCTTTAAGGTAGAGTTGTCTACTTGTTCTCCTAAGAAATAATGCTTTCCTACTGTTTTTACAACGAAGTCAAATGTCTCTTTTGCTTTTCTTTTTTCGCCTGATTCTAAGTAATATAGTGTCATCCAAAGGTTTGCAATTGGCCATGGGTTTCCTGACATATAGTGGTCACCTTCAAATCTTTGGTATCCGTCCTGTGTATGTTCTTAAGTGCATATTTATGCTTTCTACTGTATTTTTTATTTTGCTTTCTTTTGGTTTAAATATGTTAAATGGTGTTACTGCGCCTAATATGCTTATGTCCATTTTTTTGTCTTCTGAATTTCTTACATATGTTTTTTTGCTTTCGTCATATAGATTTTCATTTATGTATTTTTTTATTTCTACTTGTATTTTTTCAATTTCTCTTTCGTTTTTTTGTATTTTTTCTTCTTTTAGTCTATTATTTTCAAATTCGGATACATTCTTTCCTAAAGCTCTATAAATCTTTAGAATGCTTTCAAATGCTGAATATATGCTTGCTAATGAATACAAATGGATTCCTTCACACATTTCCCATAGGTCATAACTAATATGATATTTATGTTCTTTTCCTGTTCTTTGTTTTGTTTCTTCCTCTATTTCTTCTTTTACAACGTCTTTTTCTCTTTCTGATATTCCTTCAATGCCTAACCAATCTTTTACATATTTTTTTAAGAAGTCTATTGCTTTTTCGCACATTGTTAAGTTATCTTTTAAGAATTTTTCTGATTTGGTATGTTTGTAATGTTCATATACACCGTATATAACACTTGCTGTTTCGTCTATTTGATATCCCCAGCAAGGTGCTAGACTGCCATCTGTGAAAAATCTTTGCTCCCACATTCCATTCTTACTTTGTGTTTTTTTACAGAAGTTTTTATAAAATTTTTCTGTTTCTTTTTCCATTTTTAATATATCCATTGCTTTTGTTACAAAAACGGCATCTCTTGGCCAGCAATAGGCATATCTTCCACATTTTGTGAAATTTTCGTCTACTTCTGGTGCTGCAATTATTCCCCCTGTTTCGTGATTTGTAAGTAATGGAAATAGTAAAATACTTCTTTTATAAATTTCATATATTCTTTCTTCATAGCTTGTTTCTGGTTCTTTTAAATTTAATCCATTATGTGTTTTTACATATTTTCTCCAATAAGATTTTGCACTATTATATTCTTTATTTAAATCTATTTTTGTAATTCTATCTATTTCATCTTCCATAGTTGATACATTTTTGTTTCCGTCTATTAATATTAAAATATCTAGTGTTTTCTTTTCTTGTGGTTTTATTATCCCCAAATCATAGCATATGCTTGAGTCTTTTGACATTCCAATATAATCTTTGTCATTAATTTCTCCACGTTTTATAGTTTCTTTACTTCCATTTATTTGATGGCTTAAAATATTCTTACCTTTTGCAAAAGTAGAAACTGAAAAATCGTGTGCATATTGCATCATTCCATTATCAATCACTTTACAACTTACTAAATTATTATTGTCAGATAATAGTTCTGAGTGAATATAAAATTTAGTATTTAAGTCAATTGTTCCATCATTTAAGAAAATATATCTTCGTACCATTACATTTTCTTTTAGCATTATAAAATCTGTTTGTACTACTTTTAAATTAAAATAAGTGTTTGTTATTTCTGTATTTAATACATTTGTATCTGTATCATAATATTGTTTATAAACATTATTTATATCATCATGTAGATATATTAAGTCTGAATTATTTATCTTAACTCCTGTATGGAAAAAGTTAATAAATTGCCTGTTATCCTTACTTGGGAAATATAGTCTTTGAAGCTCTCCTTTCCCAGTAAATGTTGCAAGCATACTTTTATTTCCTATTATAGCTTCATTTAAATATTTGTTTTCCATTGTTTTTCTCCTCTTGGTTGGATGTTTTTTTCTATTTATCCTTCTATTACATTTAAAATTTGTTTTTCTAAATCTTTTATCTTTTCATTAATTCTGAAAATGTCTTCATCCCTTAAATTCTCGTTATTCATATCTTGTCTTACATAACCATCCATATCATTCATTTCTTCTTTTAGTTTTTCTAATCTTTCTATTATTTCTGATTTTAATGTTTTTGAAATTTTTCTTTCTATTTTATGTGTCATTTCTATTGGCTTATCTAAATCTATTTCATATGTCTCGCCAAATTCTGGAATTATTACAGGAATTTCAGTTTCTTTTTCTACTTTTTCTTTAAATATTTCTTGAGCTTCTGCTTCACCGTGGACTAAGAATATGTTTTTTGGTTTTTGGATAAACGAATAAATAAAATTCATTAATCCTTCTTGGTCAGCATGACCTGAATATCCTTCTATATATTCTATTCTTGCATTTACTGCTATTTCTTCTCCAAATATTTTTACAGTTTTAGCTCCATTTACAATATTATAACCTAAAGTTCCTGGTGCTTGGTATCCAACAAATAAAATTGTTGATTTTGGATTCCATAAATTGTGTTTTAAATGATGCTTTATTCTTCCTACTTCACACATTCCACTTGCTGATATTATTATACTTGGTTTAGGATCTTCATTTAGTGCTTTTGATTCATCTGCTGTTCTAGTAAATTTTAGTCCTGGAAATTCTAGAGGATTATCTCCTCTTGTAATTTTCTCTTTAACTTCTGCATCAAATAAGTTTGTATTTTCTCTAAATACTTCTGTTGCTGATATTGCAAGTGGACTGTCCACATATACTGATGCTTTCATCAAAGTTTTGTATTTTTTAACAAATTCTTCTTCATCTGTTTCTTCTTTTATTTTGTTAATTTCATATAATATTTCTTGTGTTCTACCTACTGCAAATGATGGAATAACAACAGTACCACCATTATCTAATGTTTCTGAAACTATGTCTAAAAATAACTTTGCCTTTTCACTATTTCTTAAATGAAGTCTACTTCCATATGTTGTTTCCATTACTAAGTAGTCTGCTGTTTCTATCATTGTAGGTGAATCTAATAATGGAATGTCATTGTTTCCTAAATCTCCTGTAAATACGGTTTTTGTTTCTCTATCTCCTTCTTTAACCCATAATTCAATAATACTAGAACCTAACATATGTCCAGCATCGTTGAATCTTACGTGAATTTCTGGTGTTATTTCTATTATTTGATCATATTGTACCGGTTCAAATATTTCAAGTGATTTTAATGCTTCTTCTGCTGTGTACATTGGTTCTTTTTCTGGCTCGCCTTTTCTTTTTCTTTTTTTATTTTTCCACTCATTTTCCATTTCTTGAATATGTCCGGCTGTCTGGCAACATTAATGTACATAAGTCACAAGTTGCCTTATGTGCATATATTTTATTTCTATATCCTTCTTTATATAATTTCGGTATTCTTCCAGAGTGATCAATATGTGCATGTGTTAATAGCATAAAATCAATTTCAGTTGGTTCAAATTCAAAGCTTTCCTCATTTTGTAATTCTGTTTCTGCTTTTCCTTGCCACATTCCACAATCTACTAAAAATTTTTTTCCTGCTGCTTCTATTAAAAAGTTTGATCCTGTTACTGTTCTAGTAGCCCCTAAAAAAGTTATTTTCATAAAAACCTCCTCAATTTTTTAAAACTTTTACTTTTTTATTAAATCTTATTAATAGGTCTCTTTTGTTTACATTACTAACATCTTGCAATTCTTCCTTGTTTTCAAAAGCTTTATCATCAAATACTTGAATAAAAAGTCTATCTTTTTCTTTACATAATTTTATCGATATTTCTTCTAAATTTATACTTCTTGCTAGAAAAATATTTTTTAATAATTTATAATCTATTTCCTCTTGCTTAGAAAATTTTTCTATTACCTTTAATTTATGTGCTCTTTCTATTAATTTTTTTCCTGTTTTTTCTATTTCTTTTGCTAATTCTTTTGCTTCTTTTACTGGTTTTTCATAGTCATACGGTAACATACAATAATATCTAAATTCATAAATTAATTTTACTAATTCTTGTTTTGATTCTGCCTTTTCTATTTTTGTTTCAAAACATTTTAAAAACACTTTTTGTATTTGTCTTTTCAGACTATTTATATCTTTTTGTAAATCCTCTGTTTCTAACAATTTCAAATACTTTTCTCTTGATTCTAATTCTTTTTTATATTTTATAAATCTTTGCGGATTTAATAATTCATTTAATTTTTCTATTTGTTCAATTTTTTCTTCTCTTTCTTTTGCCATTATTTTAGATAATACCCTTATGCTAAATATTTTTTCTTCTAATGGTAATGTTTCATTCCTTATCTTATACTCTTCTTGCAACATATTTTTATTGTTAATTGTTTCATCTATTCTTTTTATTTCTTCTGTTATTTTTCTTTTTTGATTTGTTATTTTTTCAATAAATTGTTGGTTGTTTTCTACCTCTTTTAGTCTTTTTTCTATTTTATCTTTTGTTTCTTGTAATTCTTCTTTACTTTTTTGGCTAAATTTAATTTCTAACAAAATTGAAATTTTTTTTAATAATTCTATAAATTCTTTTGCATTTTTATTTCCGTATTTTTCTTCCATTTCATATTCAAATAATTCCATATAATCAATTAAAACTTCTTTATTATACACCCATTTATTTAAAAATTCGTTCCCAAGAAGAATTATTAGGTTTTGATAAATTAAATTATGTTCAACACTTTCTATTTCCTTTGGTATACTAGTCCAAGAATATCCATTAAAATCTCTTAAAGGTTCTACTATGCTAATATTATTTCCTGTATTGATTAAATTAGATAGCGTTTTGTTTATTAAAAAATATTTATCTTTTATAATTTTTTCATTTTTAGCTATTTTTGCAATGCAATATAATAATTTTTTTTCCATATGGTAACATATAATTCTCTTCTTTTCTTTTTCCACTAAAAACGTCTTATTTCCAATTATTTTGCTTTCTTCAGAATAAGGCTTTACTAATTTAATTTCGTCACAATTTTTTTGAATGCTATTTATTATATTTTCAACAAATTCTTCTTTTGTTTCAACATTTACTTTTACTCGTTTATAATCTTTGTAAGCTCCTTCAATTTTATATAATATATTAAGGAGAAGACTCTTAACATTTTCATCAAAATACTTTTTTTCCAATACCTTTTCTAGTTCATTATTATAATCTTTTTTTACAATCTTCTCTAAAAAATTATCATTTTTCTTTTGCAAAACTCTTCTCCTTTCTATTGATTTCTCTACTTTAAAATATCCTTTTTGGGATTTATATTTTTTTTAGTTACTATTTCCAGCACCTAAATTTTCGGTAGAGAAATTTTGTCCATCTTTTCCCATTTTCAGCTCATTTAATCTTTCTAATGTCATTAAAACTTCTCTTGGTTTACTTCCTTGATAGCCTGAAATTACTCCTCTTTCTTCCATTTGGTCAATAATTCTACCTGCTCTTGCATATCCTACTTTAAATCTTCTTTGTATAAATGATGTTGATGCTTGTCCTGTTTCTACTACTGTTTGAATTGCATCCATTAAAAATGGATCTGTATCATCATCTTGTGAATGTTCTTGTGCTAGTTCTTTATCTGATTTATTTGTATTTTCTATACTTTCTAGTATATCCTCATTATATGTTGCTGTTCCATTTGATTTTATAAAGTCTACTATTTTTTCTACTTCGTCATCTGATACAAATGCACCTTGTACTCTCGATGGTTTTGGTGCTCCTGCTGGGAAAAATAGCATATCTCCTTTTCCTAACAATTTTTCTGCTCCTACGCTATCTAATATTGTTCTTGAGTCTACTTGTGAGGATACCGCAAATGCAATTCTAGATGGCACATTTGCTTTAATTAGACCTGTAATTACGTCTACTGATGGTCTTTGAGTTGCAATTACTAAATGCATTCCTGCTGCTCTTGCTTTTTGTGCTAAACGACAAATTGCATCTTCTACATCATTTTTTGCTACCATCATTAAGTCTGCAAGCTCGTCTATTATTATTACTATTTGTGGTAATTTTCCGTGCTTCACTTTCTTTTTCTATTGCTTTATTATATCCTTTTAAATCACGTACTCCTTTGCTTGCGAATTTGTTATATCTATCGTCCATTTCTTGTACTGCCCAAGCAAGTGCTCCTGCTGCTTTTCTTGGGTCTGTTACTACTGGGATTAATAGATGTGGAATTCCATTGTAAACAGATAATTCTACTACTTTTGGGTCTACCATAACAAATTTTACTTCTGAAGGCTTAGCATTATATATGATGCTTGTAATTATTGTATTTATACATACACTTTTTCCAGAACCTGTTGAACCTGCTATTAATACGTGTGGCATTTTTGCTATATCTGCTAATTGTACATTTCCTGCTACGTCTTTTCCCAATCCTATTGTTAATTTTGATTTATTTGATTTGAATTCCTCGCTATCTAATACTTCTCTAAAATGTACAACTTCTTTTTCTTTATTTGGTACTTCAATTCCAACTGCTTGTTTTCCTGGAATTGGTGCTTCAATTCTTATTGTTTCTGCTGCTAAGTTTAAAGCTATGTCGTCTGCTAAATTTGCAATTTTACTAACCCTTACTCCTTCTGCTGGTTTTAATTCATAACGGGTAATTGCTGGGCCTACTGAAACATTTTCTACTTTAGCAGATACTCCAAAGCTATATAACGTTTTTTGTAATTTTGTTGCTGTATCTGTTAAGGCTTTAGCTCCTCCTTTTAAGGTCTTTTTAGAAGCCTTACTTAACAACTCAACAGGTGGATATTCATAATGTTCATCTTCAACGACCATACTATGCTCTAATTGTAAAACTGCTTTTTTCTTTTCTTCTTTTTGTTCTTCTACTTCTTTAAATAAATTACTATCTATTACATCTGGTTCCATTTGTTGTTTTCTCATTTTGCTTTCTTTTGTTAGTGGCTCTAAATCTTCTCCTGAATGGTCATATCTTTTTAGTCCTGATTTTTCTTCTATTCCATCTACAATTCTTCCACCAAAATTGATTTTTATTTGGTTTTCCATAGCACCTTTTTCTTTTTCTGCTCTTTCTAGTTTTGCAAGTTCTGCTTTTACTTTTCTTTCTTCTCTTTCTCTCTTTCTTCTTTGTGCTGGTGTTTCTTCTTTTTCAATTTCTTTTGCTAATTCTTCTTTTCTTTCAAGTCTTTCTTCTCTTTTTTCTTCTATTTTATCAAGCAAAGTATTTATTATTTCTGATAAGTTTATTCCAAATGTAAATACTAATAAAATTACTGCAATTCCTATACAAAAAATAACTGCTCCTATATCTCCTAAAAGTTTAGCAAGTGGAACTGCAGCTACTGCTCCTATTGCTCCTCCTCCTTTATCTTGTGAACCTAAATAATAAGCGTCTTTTACTAATTCTGACAGCTCTTTTTGAGATTGTAATTCTCCTGCTGAAATTTGAAATACGCTAAAAACAATTGATAAGCATATTATTGCGACTCCATATTGAACAAGTTTTGAAGTCACCTCTTCTTTCCCATCACAAGCAAGTTTAATGGCTATTGCAAAGCTTCCTATTGGAAGAACATACTGCATAATCCCCATTATTCCTCCGCAAAATTTCGTGTAATTTTACTCCCACTACTCCAGATTTTGTATATATTAAAACTGCTAAAAGTATACTAAGTACAATTAGTGTTATTATTGCTATATCTATTTTTGATGTTGTTTTTTTTCTTTTTTTGTATCTTCTTTTTTTAGCCATTTCTTTCGTCCTTTCTAGTTGCATCCAATGCTTTGCTCTAAAATTTAACTTGAAACATCAGCCATTTCTTAAAAAGTCAGATTTCAAAAGTCTTTGTTTTTTTGACTTCTGGCATCTGACTTTCGAGTTCTTATTTTAATTCTTTTCTACTATTTTGAATTGTCTTTATTGTATCTTCTAAAGATATTTGCATTAAATTTAAAGCTTCTGTCATATTTGTTCCTAATTTATTTAGTGTTTCGTTTAATACGTCTTCAGTATTAGCAAGTAAACTATCTGCATATTCTTTAGTTCCTTTTGAAATTTCTCTTGACATTTCGTTTGCTGTTTCTATAATTTCTGTTTTTTGATCATATGCTTTTCTTGTAATTTCGTGTTCGTCTATCATTGCTATAATTCTATTTTCTGCTTCTTTTACGATTCCGTCAGCTTCTTTTTGAGCTTCAATTAATATACGTTGTCTTTCTTCTTTTACCCATTTAGCTTGTTTTAATTCATCTGGAAGTTTTAATCTAATTTCTTTTATTAAATCTAACATTTCTTCTTTATCCACTACACTTTTTGAAGAAAATGGTAAATTCCTGCTACTTTCTAGTAAATCCTCTAACGTTTCTAATAATGTAAATATTTCCATGGTTTTACCCCTTTCTAATTGTCTTATTTCAGTTTCAAAAAAATAAGGTGCACTCTGCCATATTTTCTTTTATCTATAATTTCTATTTCCAAATTTTCTATTTGTTTTAAAATTCTTTTTTCCTCGTCTGTTTCTATGATTATTAAGGTTTCTTTGTTTATTATTTCACTATTAACTAATATTTTAATAGCTTCATTGGCAAAATCTGTTTTATATGGTGGATCTATATAAATTATATCTATTTTATCCTTTACTTTTTCTTTCAAAGTTTTTTTAAAATCTGATTGGTATAGTTCTACTTGTTTTTCACTATGCGTTTTTTCTATATTTTTTTTAATTATCGTTATTGCATCTTTATTATAATCGCATAGTATTGACTTTTTTGCTCCTCTACTTACTGCTTCCAATCCGATTGCTCCACTTCCAGCAAACAAATCTAAAAATACTGCATTTGGTATTTCTGCTTGTATTATATTAAACAGAGATTCTTTCACTCTATCTAATGTTGGTCTCGTGTTTTCTCCCTCTAGTGTATATAATTTTGTTCCTCTTGCTTTTCCACCTATTATTCTCATATTTTAAACCTTTCTTATGATAGTAACATTTTATTCTTTTTTTTATTAATGGTCAATAGTATTAATAGAAATGTAACATATATTTAACAGTTCTGTAATATTATTGAGCTTTTGTAATATTTTTCTATTTTTTTATTTATTTATAGACAAGACAAATCTAGTTTCGCGGAAACTTTTTTCCTATTCAAGAACAAATCGGAAAGCCTTATTACTTATGCAAATTTTATTTTCCTCCTTGACTTTCTGTAAATTTGTGTACATTGTTTTTTTATCTATTAGGAAAGTCAGCATAACTTTTCTAATAGATAAAAAAACTATCTATTTTAATAGATAGCCTTCTTTTGTATATTATTTAAATATCTTCCTTGTTTATGTCTTTTATTAATTCTAATTGAGATATTAACAAAGATTCCATTTTTGCTTTATATATATCAAATTGTTTTTTTACATCTTCTAGCTCTTTTTTCTTTGCAATGATTTCAGATTCTAATTCTTGTACACGTTGTTGTGCTGTTCCTTTTGCTTCATTTATTATTTGGTCTGCTTTTTGTTTTGCTACATTTTTTACATCTTCTGCTGTTGTTTGTGCCATTACTAGTGTGTTTTGCAAAGTTGCTTCTATTGATTTGTAATGTTCTAAACTTTTTGATAGTTCTTCAACCTTTGCTCTTAATTCCGTTGATTCTTTATAGTTTTTTGTATAATCAACTGTTAAATCGTCAAGAAAGTCATCGACTTCTTCCACACTATATCCATTCATCATCTGCTTTGAGAATTTTTTATTTTCTATATCTAATGGTGTTATCATTATTTTCCCCCTTATGGATATAATTTAGTTTATCCCGTTATTTTTAAGCCATGAAACAGAAAGTTTACTTTTCATTTCTTCTCTTGCCATTTCATTTGTGATTTCATAATTAGATGGTGCTACTAAAAAGATTGAATTTGATACTTTTTGAATATAACCATCTAAAGCGTATACTCCACCACTAATAAAATCTACAATTCTTCTTGCAACATCTTTATTAACATATTCTAAGTTAACAATCACAGATTTTTTTTCTTTTAAAAATGAACAGATTTCATCTGATTGTTCAAATGTTGTTGGTTGTGATATTACCATTTTAATAGCATTTGCTTGTGTTTGTGTTTGTGGCATAGATACTACTTTATTTTTTCTACCAAATAATTTTTTGTCTTCTATTTCTTCCTCTTCATCTTCATAATCATATATGTTTTCATCTTCATATTCTTCAGGTTCTGCTGAATCCATTCCAAATAAATCCCATACTTTGTTCATTAAAGCTCCTGACATAAAAAAACCTCCTAAATTCCTTCCTTTGTTTTATGTTTTACAGTACCTAGTATCTACTTTTTTTGTCATATTGTCAATATTTTTTTATAATGTTATTAAATTTTAATATTTTTGTAATACTATTGTAATATTATTCTACTTTTTCTAAATTTGGATTTATTACTATTTCATCGTAAATTGCTATTTTTCTATATAATGCTATTTCTTGGTCTGAATATCCTAATTCTCTCAATTCTTCATTTGTATAAGCTTCAACAATTGAATATTTTTCTCCTTGTTTTTTTACTTTTACTAAAATTTTACTTAAATATCCAGCTCTGTTTCTTACTACGTAATTCAAATCTCCGTCTTTTACAATTGCTTGATTTGGTACTTTTAATCCCGTAGCATCCCACCAAATTAGATCAAATGTTATTTTCCTGTAATTTATAAGTTCCTCTATTTCTTTGTTTAATTTTAGTATAAGTACAATGTCTTCTTCTTTTATTATATTTGTAATTTCTGCTTCAACTTCAGTGTTATTAGACAACCTTATGCTTACATCATCTCCTACTTGTGCTTGTTTTGCTTCTTCTGAAGAAGTTATTGTTGCAATGTAACAGCAAAAATTATCAATTACTTTTCCACATTCTTCATTTGTTGCTACTATTTTTCCTGTTTTTAAGTCTAAGTTTTCTAAATATTCTTTACTAAGACTACTGAAATTATCTGGTGTTAGTGTTTCTTCTAATCCATCTACTCTATACGAAACTATTCCACTCATTGGTGCTTTTACATATTCTGCTCCCGAGTTTAGTTCACTTTCATAGTTTTTTCTTTCTTCTATTAATTGTCTCAAATAAGAACCTTGTGGACTTGATTCTCCTGCTATTTTAGCTTTTTTGGCAATTAAATTATTTATTTCTTTTTTGTATTCTTCTAGTTTTGTTGCATCTGTTTGTTTGCTTATATTTTCTATTTTTTCATCTATTTGATTTTCTAACGATTTAATATCTGAAGGAAATAGATTTGTATTTTGTGCCATAGCTTCTTGGATTTTTGTATCTAATTGTGCTATTTTTTGCTTTAATGACTCTTCGTTTGTACTATAATAACGAAATATATTTTCATTTACTGATGCTCTTTCTCCTTCACTTATAATCTGTTCCATTCCATTTTTATAATTTTGTCCTTTTACCACTTTTTCGTTTCTTATTACATATCCGTATATTTGTTTCTTCTTGATATAATTTTCCTTCTTCTACTGTAAATATATCTGTTGGTTGCTTTACTAAAAGATATATTGTGTAACAAACATAAATAAAAACTGCTAAAATTAGTAAATATACTCCTATTTTTTTCTTATCAAATTTATGTTTTAAATTTATACTTTCTTTTAATTGCTCCTCATTGCTATTTACTATATCTTTTTCTAACTGTTTTTTTGTTATTTTATTTGTTTCTTTTTTCTTAGCAGTTTTCTTTGTTGCATTTTTTCTTGTTTTTTCTTCTTTTTTCAATTTAAACCCTCCAAAATAATTTGTATATTATTTTGTAATTCGTTTTCTGCATCTAACCATATTGTTTGTTTGTTTTTTCTAAACCAAGTTAATTGTCTTTTTGCATATCTTCTTGTTTCTTGTTTTATTTTTTCTATCATATCTTCTTTATTTATTTTTCCTTCTAAGTATTCTACAACTTCTTTATATCCAAGACCTTGCATTGCTGTTGGGAACTTTTCATATTTATTATAAATATTTTTCACTTCTTCAATTAAACCTTGGTCTATCATAATGTCTACTCTTCTATTTATTCTATCATATAACTTTTCTCTATCCCAATTTAAAGCATACACTTTATAGTCATACTCTACTTCTTTTTTTCTAGATTCTTTTTCTTGCTGAGTTTTATTTTTGCCTGTTGCATGATAAATTTCTAAAACTCTTAATATTCTTTTTTTATCATTTTGACTTATCTTTTTTATTGCTTCTTCATCTATTTCTTTTGCCCTTAAATATAATTCTTGTAATCCCTTTTCTTCTACTTCTTTTTCTAATTTTTCTCTATATTTTTCATCAAATTCTATATTTGGATACTCAATTTCATAAATTAAACTATCAACATATAAACCTGTACCACCTACTATAATAGGCACTTTACCTTTTTGCAATATTTCTTTAATTGCTTTTTTTGCATCTTTTTTATAATCTGCTACACTATATCTTTGGTCTGGAGAGACAAAGTCCAATAGATAATGTTTTATGCCCTCTTTTTCTTCTTCTGTAGGTTTTGCTGTTCCTATATTCATATCTTTATAGATTTGCATAGAATCACAAGAAACAATCTCTCCATTTATTTTTTTAGCTAATTCTATTGATAGTGCTGTTTTTCCAGATGCTGTTGGCCCACAGATTACGATAATTTGGGGACGTTTCTTTTTGGACATTTTGTCCAATTGGGGACACATCTTATTTCCACCTTCCTCTTTTATATTTATTATAATATTTCTTATACTTGTTTTTTCTTTATTTTCAAATACTTTTATTTTATTTTTTTATAGCTTGATATATTTCTAAAATTCCTTCTTGTGTATTTTTCATATAATTACATTCAAATACCATACATATTATAAATATAATTATTAGTATTACTATTTTTCTGATAAGTTCATTTTTTTCTATATCTCCACTACCAACTTTTTCTAAGGTTCTTGCAATAAAAGGAAGTACAATCATTGCATTCAATCCTGTAAAAACTAGTACTAAGATGTTTTTTATTTCTTTTGCTATAGCTTCTTTTTCAAATTCTATTCCACTTTGAGCAAAAGAATTTATTATTAAAGTTATAAGATAACTTATAAATATCCCTATTATTATAAATAAAACTTTTTTTGGTTTTACCATTTCTCCTAAGACTTTCCAAGTCCATATTATCATTACTAGATAAATTATTATTGTTATTAATATAATAAAAGTCATTTGTTACCACCTAATTATTTTCTTGCAAATTTTCTTTCTATGTCATATTTTGTCATTTTTATTGCTGTTGGTCTGCCATGTGGACAAGTAAATGGATTTGGTAATTGTAATAACTTGTCCATTAATGTTTCGACTTCTTCTTTTGTTAACGCCATATTAGCTTTTATTGCTGCTTTACATGCAACTGTTGCAATAAATTTTTCTTCTTTTTCTTGTTTTGCTGTTCTTGCTACAGTGTTTATTTCGTCTAATGTTTCTAAAAATAACTCTTTTGTATCTAAATCGATACATACTGTTGGCACTCCTGTTAGTTTTATTGTGTTTTCTCCAAATTCTTCTAGACTAAATCCTGCCTGTTCAAACATCTTCATATTTTCTTTTGCTATGTCCATTTCTTTATGTGTTAGTGTTATAACATCTGGTAATAATAGCATTTGTGAGTCTTTTGCTGTATCACTGTAATAATTTTTCTTTACTTTTTCATACATAATTCTTTCGTGTGCTGCATGTTGATCTAATATGTACATTTCTTTGTCAATTTCTAATATGATATATGTTTTAAATATAATTCCTATAAATTTGTATGTTGGTTTTTTAAATTGTTCTTCTGTTTCAAACATTGAAATATTATCTTTTACTATGTCAACTGCACTTAGTTTTTCTTTTTCTATCTCTTCTTTTTGTTCTTCTTCTATTGGTTTTCTTCCAAATAATTTTGTATACATCTCATTAAAGTCTTCTGATACTACTCTAGTATTATCGTCTAGTTTTTCCATCTTTTCTTTTATTTGATTGAATTCTTCTTTTATTTCCTTATTGTCTATTTGTTCTATTGTTTCGCTTATTTTTTCTATTTTTTGTGTTTCTTCTGTATTTAATTTTGTTTCTTCTTTGTTTTCTATTTTTTCTTCCGAGCTGTCTTTGTTTTCTTCTATTTCTTTGTTATTTGAATTTTCGCTTTCTATTTTATTTTCACTATTTTTCTCTGTTTCTTTTTCATATTTTGCACTTACATCACTTAAGGTATTTGGTTTATTATTTTTTTCTTGTAGTTCTGATTCTAACTTTTCTTTCATTTCCCTCAATTTGGCTAGTACATCAGAAGTATCTATTGGATTTCCTACATAGTTTATTTCGTTTGTAGGTTCATTTTCTTTTTTTGCTTCTAGGCTTGATTCTATTGTTGCATTTTCAACAGTATTTCTATTTTTGTATATATCTTCTATTGCATTTGTCTTTATTTTACTTTCTTCTTCAGTATATTTCTCAATTTGTTTTTCGTTTTGTTTTCTAAAAGAGAATAATCCTCCACTTTGATTTTCTTTTTTAGATTCTCTTAAATTTTTTAATCTTTCTTCAAAACTTAAAGCATTCCTTGTGTTAATGTTTTCTTCTTTACCTGATTTTTCTGCGTTTGCTACTAATTCTTCTTTTAGCAAAGTATCTTTTATTGCATGGTAGACAGATTGAAATACTTTATTTTCTTCTTGAAATCTAACTTCTAATTTTGCAGGGTGAACATTTACGTCTACTTTTGCTGGATTCATTTCTAGATTTAATACAACAAATCCAAATTTTCCTATTGGTATTAATCCTTTATAGCTTTGCTCTGTTGCTGCTGTTAATGTTTTGTCTTTTATATATCTTTTATTTACAAAAAATAGTTGATTTGATCGATTTGATCTAGCAATTTCTGGTTTTCCAATTACTCCTGTAATTTTTATGTCTTCATATTTATATGTTACTTCCATTATTCCATTTGCCACATCTTTTCCATATATACTATAAATTACGCTTTTCATATCTCCGTTTCCATTTGTTTGAATTACTGTTTTTCCAGTATTAATTAATTTTATAGCAATATTTGGATTTACTAAAGCTATTCTTGTTATAACATCTTCTATATATCCTGATTCTGTATAATCTTTTTTTAGGAATTTATATCTAACTGGTGTATTGAAGAATAAGTTTCTTACTGTTATTGTAGTTCCTGTTCTGCAACCTGTTTCTTCTTTTTCTAGAACCTCCCCTCCTTCTACTACAACTTTATATCCGATTTCTTGATTTGCTGTTTTTGATACTAATTCAACATTTGCAATTGCTGCAATACTTGCTAAAGCTTCTCCTCGAAATCCCATTGATGTTACTGTATCTAAGTCGTCTGCTGATCTAATTTTACTAGTTGCATGCCTTTCAAAGGCAATTTCTAAATCGTCTTGAGCAATACCTTTTCCATTATCTGTTACTTTTATATATGAAATTCCTCCATTTTTTATTTCAACTATTATGTTTGTTGCCCCTGCATCTATAGAGTTTTCTACCATTTCCTTTATTACAGACGCTGGTCTTTCTATTACTTCTCCAGCAGCTATTTTATTTATAGTTAGGTCGTCTAATAATACTATGTTTCCCATATTTTCCTCCATTTTATTTATCCTTATGTTTATTTGGATTTTATTATATCATTTCTTTTTGTTTTTTGTATAGTTTTTTTTAATATTTTTTGGAGGTTTTTTAAGTTTGTCCATTCAAGTCTAACACCATAAAGGCATACACATTTCTTATTATTTAATATTAATACATTTTAAGACACAAAAAAGACAGTAACAAAAACCTATTTGTAGGCTTTTATTACTATCTTTTTTAGTATATATTATCCTTTTTTGCTTGGCAATAATTTTTCATTTTGTAATATTATATTTTAATTAATACTAAAAATATAATATCGGTCTAAACCCAACATTTTCATAAGCTCCATATATAAATTCTGATATACGTGCTCTCATAGTAATTTCATTATTACTATAGTATCCTCCTCTTTTTACACAAGGATACTCTGAATTATTAAACATTTCTGTAGACCATTCCATACAATTTCCTGCCATATCATATACGTTACATTCTATATCTACAGCATTTGTTGAATTTAGAATTCCAAAACCAGTTAATTGTGGAGAATCAGGATTTGTAGATAAACCTACTTGACTAGAATACATACTATTCTTCCCATTGGATTGAAAAAATAATGTAGCAGTATCTCTTGCAAAACTATTAATCAAGTCACTATTTATTCCTGAATACAAGTTTTTACATAAATCACTGGCCTTACATTGAGTAATATAATTCCATACCTGTTGCCCTGATTTTGAAACTAACTCTAATTCCTCTCCTTTTTTAGGATTATATCCTGTCCAAATTTCTTCACTATCGGAGTTGGTTTTTATGATATTATTAGGATCATACCCTTCTACACCAGCCTCATATCTTCCTATATAATATCCTTTATTTATTCGCACACTATCTATAAAATTATTAATATTTTTTGCTGGTTTACTTCCATAACCTAAATCTTCTTCTTTATACTCACCATCAAACTCTATTGGCTTTCCATTTTCGAAGTCATATCTTCCTAATAATATTTTTCCGCTTTGTACATCGCTTATAGTACCAGCTTCTCCCAAGATTCCATCTACAGGTATCCATACATATTCATTACCTTTTTTATCTATCACTACTAGTCCTTCTGTAATTGTATTTTCTCCTTCTACCTGAGATACTGCAAATCCTGCTGGTATTATAGCTTTATCACCATTACTATCTATATACTCTTTATTTTCTAAATTTGTTGAAGCTTCTAACGCTGTTAATCTTCTTAATTCCTCTTCTATAGATTCCTCCGTTTCTGACTTAGCTTCTTTTGCTTGTGTTATTATCCCATTCTTTCCTGTTAGCATTGCTATGCTTACTCCTGCTAAGATTAGAAGTACAATTATCGTTATTACTAACGCAATTAAGGTTATACCTTTACTTGTTCTTTTGTTTTTCATTTTTTCATTTCTCCCTTCATTTTTTATTTATTTAATTTAATATTAAAAACATTTTAAGACACAAAAAAGACAGCAACAAAAACCTATTTGTAGGCTTTTATTACTATCTTTTCTTTTTTTTGTATATAAAGTTCATTTAATGCACTGCACTTTATGTTACTAAAGTGTAGCTCTCTCTCTCTCTCTCTCTTACAGTACCAATGGTTTTAGCGTATCCATTCATTTTATACTTGCTCCTTCTATTTTTTCTTGTTTTTTATTTTTTCTTTTCTACTGCTCTTCTTTTTTTCTTTCCAATTGTTTCTCAAAGTTTGTTGTTAATCCAATACAAGTTAATAGATAAACAGTAATTACCATTGGAATTGTTAATCTTCCTATTGGAATTCTTATAATTGCAATTACTGCTAACAATGTAGCTTGCGATACAATTGAAATAATTACCACTTTTAATATTGTTTTTATTATTCCTAATTTTCTATATCTTACTACCATATAAATTAATATTATTACTGTTGCTATAGTAAATGGTAGTATATATGGTTTTATCATATCTCTTCCTCTCATATTTGGAATAGATACTATTTCTGTAGTGTCTGCTGATATTTCTAATCCATATTTTTCGTTTACTTTGTTTAGTAAATTTTGCTTTTGTTCTTCTGTTATTTCTTTTGTAATAATGCTAACTGAGTCTTCATATACTTCTACTTTTTGAATCATTACTGGTTCATTACCAAAAACTTCTTTGGTTATATCTTTAATATCTTTTATTTCGAAATCTTTTCCTATATATAATTGCACTTTTTTAGTTTCTTGAAGTCTAAAATCAAAATTCAGACCTACTGTTATTGTTATAATTGTTCCTACAATAATAATAAGAGCAATGATTGCTATTAGTATTTTTTGTTTGTTTGTCATTTTTTTCATTTTTTCTACCTCCTATTTACTAGCTTTTATTTTTAATAATTGATTTGTTATTATAAAATTATAAACGAAAATTAATAATATTCCCCAGAACATTACCATTCCAAAGCTACTTATAGGAGCCCAACTTATAAAGCAGAAAGTAATAACTGCAATACAAATTGGTATTATTTTTATAAAGAATTCTTTGTATGTTTCTTTTGCTTTATTGGAAATTATTTCTTTATTTATTTCTTTTTCTTTCTTAATTTTAGATAATAGTTTATTTATAAATAAGTAATTTAATATTAAAATTATTACTATTCCAAAAATGCCTTCTAGTGATAATAAAACATTTGCATATCTAATTAATAATAAGAATATTGAAGCTAGACCAACATAAGAAAATGCTCCTATTAATCCATTTGTTTTATATCTAACTACTAATACTATTAGTGATATTATTGCTACTGCTATAATTATATAACTAGCTATCTTTAATTCAGTATTCGTTATTTCTGAAAGTATATACTGATTTTCATCTACAGTATATTGTACCGGCATTTTTCCCGTATCTAATACCACTGCCATACTGTTTGCTTGATTTATATAATCATTTAATGTTTCTGTATCTTTTGAACTACTTCCTATTGATAATTGTAGTGTTCCTGTTCTTATAGGCTCGTCAAAACTTGTTGTCATTATTTCTTCATCATCGATATTCATTGTAATTGTTTTTTCTGTTTGTTCTTCTGTAGATTCTTTATTTTCAGCATTTTCTGTATCAGTTGTATTTTCTGTATTCTCTGTACTTTCGGTATTTTCTTGTGGTACATATTTGTTGCTGATTTCTTCTAATTTTTTTGTTCCTTCTTTTGTAAATTCTATATTTAGATATACTGTTGTTCCTGCAGTTGTACCAGTGCTTGAATCTGATCCATACATAACATTTACTAATTTTATATCTTTATTATCCATTAAGACTTCTTTTGTTTCACTGTCTACAATTTCAAATTTTCCAGTAGTTCCTATGTTTGTTATAATAGAATCTGTTACATCGTTTTCTGGAATTTCTATAATAATATCTCCAGCTTGTGTATCTAATCTTACAGAATAATTATCTACATTTAATTTTTTTAGTCTTTCTTCTATTATTTTTTTAGATGCTTTATAGTTTTCTTCTGTTAATGATTCTTGTGAATTATTTGCAACTTCTTCTTTTGTATATCCTTTTTCTGCTAATTCTTCATCTGTTAAATTTTCTGCATCTGTTACTTCTTTTCCTTCTGCATCTTTAATAATAGTTTTATTTGTATCATCTACTTTTAGTCTTATAGTTCTAGCTCCATTTAATTCCATAGTATAAGAATATCCTTTTATACTATTTTCCATTCTATTTTGTACAGGAACATAAATCCCCCAAAATGCTATCATTGTAACTAGTACAATTGCTAGTATAATTGTTAATATTTTTACCTTCTTCATGATATTTCCTCCATTATAATAATTTTGCTCCATTTATTACTACTTCAAACCATACTTTTAGATATTTAGCTGCATATTTACTCATCATTGTTCTATCCATAAATATTTCAAAATAGTCAAGTACAGGACATAATTTTGTGTCTATTGTCAAATTTAATATTATTTTCTTTTCCTCAACATCAATATCTAATTCAGCATTTGTTACTGCATAATTGACTCTATCGTGTATATCAAATGTAGATAGGTTTTTATTTGTTACTCTTTGTCTATGAACATCAGATTTATCTGCCAAAATGATTGCTGCAGATATCTCATTTACTGCTGTTCCTGTCTTTTCATCATGATTTCCTATTGCCATCATTATTTCTGTTCTTTCTTCTACTGGCATTCCCATATCTTTTAATATATTATAGGCAATTATTGCTCCACTATGTGCATGATCTGTCCTGTTTACACAATTTCCTATATCGTGTAAATACCCAGCTATCTTAGCTAGCTCTACTGTCCTTTCTGGATATCCTAATTTTTCTAAAATTTCTCCTGCTCTTTTAGATACAATAGAAATATGTCTATGGCTATGTTCTGTATATCCTAAACCATCTAATTGTTTTTGAGCACCTTTTATTAAGGCTTCTACCTCTTCATTTTTTCTGACCTCTTCTAATGTAACCATTTTGTCCCTCCTCTTTTTTAGTCTTTCTAAATTTTATATTAAAATGGAAAAAATATCAACTATTTTTTATAAATTATTTTATATTATTGGTTCCTATATCTTTTGACCAAAGGTCAATTAGATATTGTGTTTCTGTTTTTGGAATTAAACTCATTCTATAAGCCGATATAGGTTTGTTTCTTTCAAAATAAGTTTCTTCTCCATTAGATACCGGTTTTAGCCACCCTTGACCTTTTACCCATATTTGATAAACTATTGAATAATCAGAATAACTTTTAAGCTTTACTCTTAGTCCACTTATTCCAAATAGATATTTTTGGGCAATTTCTTCTGGTATGGGTTCTCCAGCAATTCCTCGATTTCCTGCTCTATTTACTCCTGCTCCTCCTTGATATATAGAAAATTTTTTGTCTATATTTGATAAAAAGCTGTCTTTCATTGTGTCATAAGTATTTTCTCCTGGATTGTATCCATAATTATATCTTGTTTCATATGCTTCACATCTCCCTTGTATTCCAGGTCCCCAATATGTATGCATATAACTTTGTAACTGGATAAAATCTTTTTCAATATTTCCGTCATAATATAATGAAATACCTTCTATTTTATATATCGAATTATTTATCATATTTTCTTTTCCCACAATCTCATTGTTTCCATTACCAAATGACCAATTGCTTTTGCTGTTTAAGGCTCCATATCTTATTTTTGTATTAGTTGCTTTTGTAATATTTATATCAACTTGTGTACTATTTCCTGCTAAGTCAGTTACTTTAAATGGATATGCTACATTGTTTAAAAATTCTTTCTTTAGTTGTTTTTGATTTTCAGCGAGTTCCCAACCATTAACTTTTCTTATTAGTTCATTACTTGTTAAATTCATCATAATTTTTCCCGCTTCTATTGGTTCTTGTAAAGATGTTATTACTGGTGATGTATTGTCGATTTCTATATTTGTGTCTAATACTGTTTCTTTATTTATTTGCTCTGACTTATCTTTTATAGTTCCTTCTTCTACTTTTATTTTTAATTTTCCATCGCCTAGGATTCCTTTTAATTTTATCTCATACATTACCATTTTAGAACTTGTACCTATTTTTTTTATATTATAAATTTCTGGCTCTACTATTTTTTCTCCTACTATTATTTTAATATGATCTTTACCAAAATGATTTTCCTTTATATTTTTTTCTTTTACTATTATTTTTGCTTCTATGGTATTTGATTTTTTTGCATAATGATTGTATTCTTTAGTATTATCGTTAAATACATCTATTAACTCTATAGTCGGAGGTTGTGGATCTATTTTTATTTCGGCAATCACCGCCTCATTTTCTATTACGTATTTAGCATATGTATTTGTGCTTATTATCATACATATTAAAAATATTAATAAAAAAACAATTTTTTTCATTTTATTCACCTCCTATTTTTATTTTCCTGTTACAATGATTTCAAAATTGTATTTTTCTATATTTTCTCCATCTTGCGTATCTTGTTTATTTTCTTCATTATTTATTTCATAACACCATTCCCAATTTACTAAAATCTTTTTTGGTTCTTTTTTTCTTATTTTTCCTTCTTGTCCATTTTCTATTAAAAATTTTAGATTTTTTGGTTTTTTATTTTTTCCTATAATTTCTATTTTGTATTGTGTATCTATATCTGATATTAATATGATTTCAAAATATCCCTTTGTCCCTGGTGCTACTTTTTCGTTTACTAATGTTTTTTTGTCTATAGTTTTAAACAAATTAATACTTTCTTTTTTCTTCTCTCCTTTTGAAATCTTTATTTCATATTTGTTTGTCTTTTTATTAATTTTTTCTTTTTGTTTTTGTTCTTGATTTAAAAATTTGAAAAAAATAAAATCTTCTTGAAATTCATTGTTTCCGCTTCTTGAAGTTTTACATATTATAAAAATCATAATAAGAATTAAAATAAATATACTAATTATTATTTGTATTTTTGTGTTTTTCTTTTTCATTGTCTTTTATACCCTTCTTTGTTCTGAATGTACTTTTACTTGGATTTCTTGGAAGATATCTTCTGCTCCAGTATTTTGCGCTTGGTTATATTTTATTTCCATCTTATAGCTATCTTCTTGCTTTTTATCTTTACTTAATAAAAATGTTTTTGTTTTGTTGTTTTCTAATGCTATTTCTTCGTTTCCTTTATATAATTTTAATGATATTGCGTCATTTACTGGTGATATTATTTCAATATAGTATTCTAGGTCTACTTGTGTTATTTCTCCTGTTTCATTATGATTTTTAATCTTAAATTCATAGCTTCCTTCTTGATTTTTGTTATTAATATCTAATTTTTCACTATTTTCTATTTTTAAAATAGGTTTTGCAATTTCATTATTAGAATTTATTTCTATATTACTTATTTCTTTTCCCAAGCTAAATCCCGAAAAGAAAAATGCTAATATTAAACTTATAATAATTATTAGTGTTATTTGTCTTTTTCTGTTTTCTTTCATTTTTACCTCCTTTTTATAGTTATAAACGGGAAAAATTTTTAGTATTTTTCCCGTCTATATGTATAAAGGCTTATTTTCATTTTCACTTTTTCTATAATCTTTATTTTTTCTTTGTTATGCTTGTGGTTCCACTTGTGTTCCTGTTACACTAACTTTAAATGTGTAATTTTGTAACTTTTCTGCATCTTGTGTGTCTATTAAATCATTAGCTTTAATTTCTTCTTCATTATTTCCTGTTTCATAATCCCATTTCCAGCTAATGTTTAATGTTTTGATTTTATTTTCATCATTTGCGTTTATTACTCCTGATAAGTTGTTTTCTAATTCTTGAATTGAATTATATTCTACATCTTCATATATAAATTTTAGGTTAGCAGGTTTGTTTGCTTCTTCTTTGAATTCAATATTATAGTTAATTCCTACTTCTGAACCAGTTGCATCTACTATAATATTAAAGTTTCCACTCGTTCCAGGGGCTATTTTATTATTTACAAGTGTTTCGTTATTAGAAGTAGAAGCAAGCTTAATTTCTTGTATATGTTCTTTTTGATCATTTACTTTAAAACTCCATGTAGCAACTTCTGCTATTCCATCTCCTCTTATTTCTGTAATATATTTTGCATATGCTTGTCCTCCAATAAATGCTAGCAATATACCACATAGTACAGCTACTATAAGTATTACTTTTTTCTTTTTACTCAAAGGCATCCCTCCTTTTTATTGATTTTTTTAATTTTGGATTTTAACTTTTCGATTTAAATTTTTCGATTTAACTTAATTGATTAAATTTTGCCCTTACGGGAATATAAAATATTTTAAAAATTATAGAATCATATGAAAATGTACTTAAATTATAATTACATTAATTGGAATTGTCAATACATTTTATATGTTTTAACTAAACTTTTCATCGCAAAATTCGACAAAAAAATTAGGGCAGACAAGGTCTTAACTAACTATATCTTCCCTATTATATTTTATTTATTATTGTTTATTTTCTATTTACTCCTATTATTCCTCCTAATATCCCCAAAATGATTCCAGTACTGATCATTATTATACTTTGAATATTTAGTCCAAATCGCCAATTTAAAAGACTTGAAATTATATAAAGTATTAACATATATATTCCACCAATTAACGCACCATTTATTAACCCATTCTTTTTTATTTTCGTATTTTCTATAGAACTTCCGAATCAATATGCTAATTGCAGTTGTTACTATTATTACTGGTGTTATTGTATTTTCGCTAATATTTGTATATGTTAATATTATGGAAAAAATAAATAGTAATATTACTGTTAATATCATTGCAATACCTATTCCTTTTCCTATACTTTTTATTGTATTATTATTTGCTTTCTGGTAATTTTCCATTTTTACCTCCTTGTTCTTTTTGTCTAATTTTATTCATAAAAAAAAGAAATAGAACTTTAATATTCTATTTCTTCTAATTTTTCTATTATTTTTTTTATAATTTCTTCTCTTTCAAATGTTTTACCAGTTTCTTTTTTTAATGATGTTGCCAAATCTTTGGTTTCTTCAGAAAATTTTTCTTCATTTACATTAAACCCAAAACTTATTATTAAGTATACAATTTTTTCTCCTCTTGTATGTATTTCTGTTAAGATTCCACATATTTTTTTATTATTAAACATTAAATCATTTGGTTCTTTTATTTTTAAGTGATATCCATATAATTCATAGATTGATTGTTTTATAATTTCTGCTATTTTTGTTGTTAAACCGTCTAATTCGTTTGCTTTACATTTAGGATGTAATATTATAGTTACTGCTATATTTTTTCCTTTTCCTGTATACCAGCTTCTCCCTTTAGTTCCTATTCCTGCTGTTTGTACTTCTGCAAGTATTAGTTTACCATCATTTTTTTCTTCTTCTCCTATTTGTTTAGCATATGTATGGGTTGAATTTATTTCCTCATAGTATTCTATTTGTTTTCCTATTTTTTTAGTATTTGCTTGTTTTATTATTCTTAAATCCATTTTTTCTCCCTGTTATTTAATTTATGCTTATATTATATTACTTTGTTATTTTTTTGTCTAGTATTTTTTATTAAAGACATTCTAATAAAATTTCATATATTTCATCGTGTGATAACTGTTTTGCACATCCTTTTGTAATATTGCTTGAATCAGCAACTTTTCTTAGCATTTCTTTGTCTGAAATATTTAATTCTGCAAGTGTTGTTGGTAATCCTATTTCTTTTATAAATTTATCTAATTCTATAATTCCTTTTTCAGCTATTTCTTCTTTGCTTAAATTTTTGTTATCTACTTTCCAAACTTCTACTGCAAAACGAACAAATTTTGAAATGTTTTCTTTATAAATATGTCTATATAATTTTGGATGTATAATTGCTAATCCTTGTCCGTGATTACAATCTGTATATGCTCCTAATTGGTGTTCAATTTGATGTGCTTGGAAGTCTGTTATTTTTCCTAACTTTAATAACCCACATTCCGCAATAGAAGAATCCCACATAAGTTCACTTCTTACATTTATATCTTTTGGATTTTTTATTACTTCTCTAATGTTTTTTATTACATTTTTCATAATAGCTTCTGTTATTTCGTCAGATACGTTAGTTTCTGATGGCTTTCCAAAATATGTTTCCATACAATGACTTAATGTATCAAATGCTCCTGATATTACTTGCTTTTCTGGAACTGTTAATGTATATGTTGGGTCCAATACTACAAAATCTGCTAGAGCTCCCATCATTCCTGCTTTTATTTTTTTATCTTCGTTTGTGATAACTGCACCATTATTCATTTCAGCTCCTGTACCACTAGCTGTTACAATATGAGCTAATTTTATAAATTCTTTTGGTAATTTACCATCTTCAAACTCCATTTTCCATATATCTTCTTCAGTTTTTGCTTGTACTGATATTATCTTACAACAGTCCATTACTGAACCTCCACCTACTGCAAGAATAAAATCTACATTATTTTCTTTTGCTATTTTTGCTCCTTCTTGAGCTTTTTTATATGTTGGGTTTGGCATAATTCCAGTAAATTCTATAATATTTTTATCATTTTCGTTTAATATTTCCAATATTTCGTCATAAACGCCACATTTTTTTATGCTTTCTCCACCGTAGCAAATCATAACGTTTTTACCTACTTTTTTTAATTCTTCTGGTAAAGATTTTTTAGAGCTCCTTGTCCAAAATATACTTTTGGTATCTTTTCATATACAAAATCTTTCATTTTATTTATTCCTTCTTTCATACTTAACTGCATATAAGTTATTCCGTTTTTTCTTTTTTCTTAATTTTCATTAAATTTAATATTACATATCCAATCATCACAAACATAATTAATATTCCAATATAATCTATCAAAAACATAACTATATTGTCTTCTGAATATAATGGATACAAACTTTGCAAAGTTATTTTTTCTATAAATTCTTTTTTCAAAAATCCATTTATTCCAAAAACTACTGCAAATAAACTTAAGAATACATTTAATATTATTTTATTTTCCTTTTTTAGTTTTACAATTGCATTATAATGTAAGCCTAGATGTATGCCTATTAACATATATATACTATACGAAGATACTATATGAAGTTTTCTTCCGAAGTAAGTTACTTCCAAAGTCTAAACTTCTGAATATGTGCTGTGATACCATTAATGAACTTATAATCATTATTACCATCATAATTAGAAGTAAAATATTAATTATAAGAAAAGTAGTTCTTAATTTATTGTATTTTCCTTTGAATATGTTTTTATAAAAATTGATATTTAATATTTGATGTATTATAAATAATATAATTACACTTACTCCTAATATTTCATGTGTAAATACTCCAGTAATTTGGTTACACATAAGCATAATAAATACAATTATCATAAATATATCTACTACTATCTTTGCCCTTTTCATTGAACTCTCCTTATACTAATATCCTATTTCTTCTAACCAATTTTGGATTTCGTCTATATTAGATTCTGCACTTCCTCCAGATATTCTAAGACCTTCTAAAATATTAGCTTCGCTAGCTGAGTTGTTAATATCTTTCATACTTCCTTCAATACTATCTGACGAACTTGTGCAAAATGGTATTACTGTTTTTCCTGTTAAATCTATATTTTCTAAAAAGGTATTTATTATTGCTGGTGTTCTATCCCACCAAATAGGGTACCCTATAAAAATAGTATCATATTGTTCCACATTTTCTGGCATTCCAGCAAGTTCTGGTTTTTCGTTATTATTTATTTCCGCTTCTGCATCTGTATATAAGTCTGAATATTCTTCTGCTCTTTCTATTTCAAATAAGTCTCCACCAACCTCTTTACTTATTACATTTGCAAAGTTTTCGGTGTTTCCTGAATAAGAATAATATGCAACTAAAATATTTCCATTTTTAGCATTTGTATTTTCTGTTTCATTTTGTTCTTCTATGTTTGTAATATTTTCTCTTGCAACATTACTACTTTCTTGATTATCTCTAGTAAAGAAATATACTCCTCCTATTACTAAAGCTACAACTAATACAACTAAAATTGTTATTAATAATTTTTTATTCATATTTTACCTCTCTTTTTACAGATTTTATTTAGTTATTCCTATTTCCTTAAGCCAAGAACTTACTTCTTCTGGCGCTGATTCCATATTATTTCTAGATAGTGTAAAAGCATTATTAATTACTGTAGAATTTGAAAGTTTATTTGTAATTGTTCTTACTGTGCTAGATAGCCCTGAACCTCCGTGTGTATTAAAAGGTATAATTGTTTTTCCATCAAAATTATATTGTTCTAAAAATGTGTATATTATCATTGGCATATCTCCCCACCAGTTTGGGTATCCTAAAAATATTGTGTCATATTGCTCAATATTTTCTACTGTTCCTTTGATTTCTGGTCTTGCATCATTTTCTTGCTCTTCTAATGCTTGATCTACTAATGTATCGTGGTCTAGTGGATAGTCTTCTTTTGCTTCTATTCTAAATATATCTGCACCAGTTTCTTCTTGAATCAACTGAGCTACATATTGAGTATTTCCTAAAACTTCTCCATTCACAATTACAGTGCTATCTTCTTCTGCATCTGTCATATTATTAGGGTCATTTGTTTCTGGTAATGAAAAATATGCTACTAATATTTTTCCACCTTCACTAGTTGTGTTACTATTACTGTCTGCTGTATTTTCTTCTGCCAATTCATTATTTGTTGCTGTATTTGTTGCTTGATTATTTGTTGAGCTTACATTTTCACTATTCTCACTGTTATTCATAGCCATAACTCCTACAAGTATTAATGCTATTACAACAATAACAGCTATAATTCCAATTACTAATTTACTTTTATTCATTTTTTACCTCCAAAATTTTATTTTTTAATTTGTATGAAGATTATTTAACATTTTTACTACTTCTGGATCATAATGATTAAAGAATTGTGATTCTCCACTATCTAATTCTTTTATTTTTTCCATATCTTCTTTTGATAATTCAAAATCAAATATATCAAAGTTTTCTTTTATTCTTTCCAAATTAGTTGATTTTGTAAGTACTACAATATCTCTTTGTACTAACCATCTTAATATTACTTGTGCAACACTTTTATTGTATTTTTTACCTATTTTAGCTAATAACTCATTGTGGAATATGTCATTTTTTCCTTCTGCAAATGGTGCCCAAGCTTCTGGCTGTACATTATATTCTCTCATAATTTTTTCTTCTTCATAGTTTTGGTTAAATGGATTAAATTCTATTTGGTTAATTACTGGCTTTTCTTCTTGATTCATACATAAATCTGGAGACTACTATGGTTCATATAGAGCAATGGTAGAAGATAAAAAAGAAGGAAAAATAAAATCAATTGGTATTTCTAACTTTAGACCTGATAGATTAGTAGATGGTTGATGGATTAAATATAAATCGATATAGTCTAATCCTAGTTTTCTTAATGATTCGTCAATTGCTTTTTTACATTTTTCATATCCTGCATTGTATATAAATACTTTTGTTGTTACAAATATTTCTTTCCTTGGAATTCAACTTTCTTTTATTGCTTCTCCTACAAATTCTTCGTTTGCATATGCTTCTGCTGTATCAATTAAACGATAACCTGTTTTTAAAGCATCTAAAAGTGCTTTTTTGCACACTTCCTTGTCTGTTAATTGATATACTCCAAATCCTGCTATTGGCATTTTGTTGCCATCACTCAAAGTTACATATTTCATAAAAATCATCCTTTCTTTTTTTATTTTTATATTTTGTTGACCAATATTAATTTTTGCATTATAATTATAAATGTCGGTAGTAACTATCGGTTAATATTTTTTTTGAAATTTTTTAATTTTTTTATTTTTGGAGGTATTATTATGTATTATTCTATGAAAGAGACTTGTCAAAAAGTCGGTCTATCATATGAAACTTTAAAATATTATTGTAATGAAGGGCTTATTCCTAATGTTCAAAGAGATAAGAATAATTACCGTATATTTAATGATAATAATATTGCTTGGATAAACTCTTTATATTGTTTAAAAAATTGTGGTATGAGTATTGCTGAAATGAAGGAATATTTAGCTTTATGTTTAGAAGGTCCTTCTACTATACCTCAAAGAAAATAAATACTTGCAATCAAAAAGAAGAATTTATTACAAAAGCAAAAAGAATTACAAGAAAGTATTAACTATATTGATTGGAAGCAAAATTTCTATGATGAGGTTTTAGATGGAAAAACAAAATATACAAGCAATTTAATTGATTTTGATTAACTAGAACCCTAATTCGTTTAACCAATTACTTATTATTGAAGTTTGGTCACTTTCCATATTTCCACCTCTTATTGGTAGGCCTTCTAATATAGTTGCATTTGGTTCTTGTTCTTCAATATATTCATAAGTTCCGCCATCTCCAGATCCTTCGTGTGTATTGAAAGGTATAATTGTTTTTCCTGATAAATCATATTGATTTAAAAACGTTTTTATAATTTGTGGAACTTCATACCACCAAATTGGGTAACCAATAAATACAGTGTCATATTTACTAATATCTACTGTTTCTTTGATTTCTGGTAATACATTGTTATCTTGTTCTTCTTTTGTGTAATCAAATAATTCTTCTCCTTGTGGATATGGATTTACTGGTTCTATTTTAAATAAGTCTCCTCCTATTTGTCCTTGTATTATGTTTGCGAATTTTTCTGTATTTCCTGTTTCTGAGAAATATGCAATTAATATGTTATTTCCATTACTAGAAGTATTTGTGTTTTCTGTTTTATTTTGGTTTTCTACTGTTGTTGTATTTTCTGTTTGTGTATTTGAGTTATTTACTGTACCTTGTCTATTTGTAGATGTTTCTTCATTATTTCCTAACATCATATATCCTACTATTGCTGCTATTACTATAATAACCGCAATAATTATTCCTATTATTGTTTTTTTATTCATTTTTCTTCCACCTTTCTTTTTTATTTTATAATCCAATTTTCAAGCTCTTCTTCTATATAGTTTGCTCCGTGAATGGCAATTGCTTTTTCTACTTTTGCTTCTGGACATAATTTTTTTATATCTTCTTTACTTCTTCCTAATCCACTTCCTTCGTGCGAACAAAATGGTTTTATTATCTTATTTGTAAGTTTAGCTTTTTCCAATAAAGTAAATACCGGCATTGGCATTGTTCCCCAATAATTTGGATACCCTAGATAAATAACATCATATTTCTCTAGATTCTGTGGATAGTTTTTTAATTCTGGTCTTGCATCATTTCTTTGATCATTTTTTGCTTCGTCTATACATTCTGAATAGTCTTTTGAATAAGGATATACTTGTTCTATCTTAAAAGTATCACTATTTGTAAGTTTAGCAATTTTATTTGCTATTATTTCTACATTTCCTATTGTAAGTTTTTTTATTTGGCCATTTACATAGTTATACCCTGCTCTTGAAAAATAAATTACTATGCTTTTCACTTTTTATGGTATCAAATTAATGATAAATATCCAGAATTTAAAATTAAGATTCTTCCTTTTGAAGAAAATCATTCAAATATTTTAACTACTTTAAATAGTAATGGAACCACATTGGATTTTCTTGTTTCTCCTTGTGATTCCAAACAATGGCTTGAAAATTTTAATTTCTTAAAACTTGGTGAATATAAATTTTGCATTGCTGTACCTGTTAGTCATCACTTAGCAAAAAAAGATGCAATTTCTTTAGAAGACTTGTCTGGAGAAAGAATTACTGCAATAACTACAGGAGATAGTATACAAAATCAAAATATATTAGGTAAGATTAAAGCTAATTGTAAGAATGTAGAAACCATTTTTCTATGATATAAATGTTTTTAATAAATGTGAGGAAACTAATAGTTTACTTGTTACATTAGAATGTTGGTCTGATGTTCATCCTGCTTTTAAAACTATTCCTCTTTCTTCTGGCGAAACTATTGATTATGGAATTATATATTCAAAAAATCCGACCGAAGATGCTTCGATGTTTTTAGATATTATTAAGAATGTTAAAGTATGATTTATCAAATAAAAAAAGCAGAGATTATCTGCTTTTTTATTGGCTGGGCTGGCTAGATTCGAACTAGCGCATGGTAGAGTCAAAGTCTACTGCCTTACCGCTTGGCTACAGCCCAATATTAACTTTTTGTTCCATCTTTTAGATATTTTAGTGGGGTGGAAGATGGGACTCGAACCCACGGTCTCCAGTGCCACAAACTGGCGCGTTAACCAACTACGCTACATCCACCATAGTTTATATGCACTTCTTACGAGCACATACAATATTATAACTAATCTCCACCCCATTTGTCAACCATTTTTTAAAATTTTTTATTTTTTTAAGTTTTCAATTTTTTCATATTACACATTATGGATTTTCGACATTTTGTTTTATTGTTAGTTTCTAACACATTATTCACCTGTTAAAGTACTTGGATCTATTCCATATTGACTATATAACCAACTCATATAATCAAATGGTGTTAATGTTTCTGGTAATCCATAATCTACTCCTTTTGTATCTACTTTTAGAGATGTAATTTTTACTGGATTAACTGGTGTGCTAACTTCTGTATTTCCTGTTTCTTCACTATTGTCTGCTGCTTTTACTTCTACTTCTTCTATTTTATGTACTACATCCATCCCTTCTATTACTTTTCCAAATGCTGTATAATATCCGTTTAAAGATGTATTTTCTTTTGTCATAATGAAGAATTGTGAACTTCCAGAATTATAAGATTCTTCTGTTAATGAAGAAGAATATGAAGTATAATCATTTCTTGCCATACCAATAATGCCTTCTTCAAATTTCAATTTATTATTTACTCCATTTGATATAAATTCACCTTTTATTGAGTAGGCTGTTTCTTCTCCTCCATCTTTTAAATCTGCAAGAGTTGCTGATCCACTTCCTGTTCCTTCTTTGTCTCCACCTTGTATCATAAAGTCTTTTACTATTCTGTGAAATGTCAGTCCATCATAAAATCCTCTATTTGCAAGTGTAATGAAGTTTGCAACTGTTTCTGGTGCTTCACTTGGATATAACTCTATTTTTATTGTTCCAAAATTTTCTACTTCCATTGTTGCAATTGGATTTTCTACTTTCATTGTTATTTTTTTATAATATCCAAATGATATTACTCCTATTAGTACAATTACTAAGATTAAAGCTATTATCCATATAATGTTTTTTGTTTTTTTCATTTTTTTATATCCTCCTATTAACTTTTAAAATATAATTTATGGTTTAACAGTCTTAACCGTATCTAAACTATATTTAAATATTATCAATTTATAATTTTTTATTATTTAAATTAAATTGTCAAACACAAATTGTTCTTGCATTCTTTTTAATGATTGTTTTATTGTTCTTGCTCTTATTTCTCCTATTCCATCTACTTCATCTAGGCTTTCTATGTCTGCTGCTAATATGTGTTGGAATGATTTAAATGCTTCTACTAAGTTTTCTACTATATTACTTGGCATTCTTGGAATTTTATTTAAAATACGATATCCTTTTGTATAAACTCCAACTTCATCATAATTATCAAATGTTTCATATCCTAAAAGTTTTGCTATAACTGATTCTTTAGCTAATTCTTCATAATTTAATTCTTCCAAACTAGCTATTACTCCTTCTACTGTTCTTTTCTTTCTTCCTGTTCCAGGTACAATATAGTCTTTTATAATAAGCATTTCCTCTTTTTCTAATCCACCTATTAACTCCTCTAATTGCATTTTTACTAATCTTCCGTCGTCACCTAGTTCGTATATTTGCCTTTGTATTTCTTCTACGATTTTCATTACCATTTCTGCTCTTTGAATTGCAACAATGACATTTTCTAGTGTTACAATATCATTAAATTCATATTCATTTAAAATACTTAATTTGTTATCAAATACCTTTTTGTATTTTTCTAATGTTTGTATTGCTTGGTTTGCTTTGCTTAATACCGCATCTGTATCTTCTAATATGTATCTATCATTTCCTTTAAATACTGTTATTATGCTTCTTCTTTGTGAAATACTAATTACCAATTCTCCTGTTTGCTTTGCTGTTCTTTCAGCTGTTCTATGTCTTGTTCCGGTTTCTAAAGTTGTTATTTCATGTGATGGTATCAATTGTGCATTTGCATACAGTATTTTTTTCAAGTCTCCACTAAGTACAATTGCTCCATCCATCTTTGCAAGCTCATACAATTTAGAAGAGCTATAATCTTCATTAATTACAAACCCACCATCTACTATTTCTTTTATTACATCTGTATTGTCTGTTATTAATAATAATGCTCCTGTTCTTGCTCTTAGTATATTTTCTAGTCCGTCTCTTATGGGAGTTCCTGGTGCAATTAATTTTAAAATTTCTGTTATATTGTCTTCTTTGCCTTTTCTCACTGCTAGTTCTCCCTTCTTTTTTATTTTAGGCCGACTTTTTTCATAGCCTCATTAATATTCTTAACGCTTATTATATCTAATTTATAATTATCTTTCAAGTCCTTTTTGTTACTTTCTGGAATAATAGCACTTTTAAATCCTAACTTTTCTGCTTCTTTTATTCTTTTTTCAATTAAATTAATTCTTCTTACTTCGCCTGTTAAGCCTACCTCTCCTAGTATTATCATATCTTTTGGAATAGATACATTTTTAAAACTTGAAGCAGTAGCTAGCATAATTCCTAAATCTATTGCTGGCTCATTAACTTTTAATCCTCCTACTACATTTAAATAAACATCTTGCGAACCAAGCATCAATCCTGCTTTTTTCTCTAATACAGCAATTAATAAAGATACTCTATTATAATCAATTCCATTTGCTGTTCTTTTTGGATATCCAAATACAGTTTGACAAGTTAGTGCTTGTAACTCAACTAAAATTGGTCTAGTTCCTTCCATAGTTGCTACTATGCATGAACCAGAAGGATTGTCATCTCTTTCTGAAATTAAAATATCAGATGGATTGTCAATTTCGCACATTCCTTTTTCTTGCATTTCAAACATTCCAATTTCATTTGTCGAACCAAATCTGTTTTTAACTCCTCTTAAAATTCTATATGAAAAATATCTTTCTCCCTCTAAATATAATACAGTGTCTACCATATGTTCTAAAACTCTTGGTCCTGCTATGTTTCCTTCTTTTGTTACATGTCCTATAATAATTGTTGTAATTGCTCTTGATTTACAAACTCTCATAACTTGTGAAGTAATCTCTCTTACTTGACTAACACTTCCAGCTGCTGCTGTTATCTCTTCAGAATACATTGTTTGAATAGAATCAATAATTACTAGCTTTGGATTCAAGTTTATAATTGCTTGGTTAACAATATCTATATCTGTTTCTCCTAAAAACAAAATATCTTCATTATTTATACCTAATCTATCAGCTCTTAGTTTAATTTGTTCTGCAGACTCTTCTCCTGAAACATATAAAACTTTTCCGTCACCTTTTATTTTATCGCAAATTTGTAAAATTAATGTAGACTTTCCAATACCTGGTTCTCCACCTAATAGAACTAAAGAACCTTTT
>CALXCC010000002.1 GCA_944386705.1 uncultured Clostridia bacterium
ATATCATATATTACTAATCCTTCTGCTATTTTTTGCTCACTCTCTATTCCTGATACTGTAAAACCTCCTGGTATTGTCGCTTTGTTCCCTTTTGAATCTACATAATTATCTTTTGTTGTTTCTTCTGCTCTTTCTCCCGCTAATACAAAGCCTAAAGTTTTTTCTAAAACATCTGAAGAAACATCTCCATTTTCTATTTTAAAATAATAATTGCCTCTTCCCGTTATAAAAAATGTATTGTCTTCACTTGTATTCCAATAGTTATCTCCTTCTTTTTGGTATTTTACCTCCCATTTTGATATATTACCTTCATATTCAATGTTTGATATTTCAATTTGCCACTTGTTATCTTCTATTTTTTTGGTTTTTAAATTAAATGTTGGCTTTCCAGTATTTTTATTTTCATATTCTACATTATATAAACCATTTGGCACTTGTTCTAATGTATAATAGTTTTTTTCTTCATATTTGAATCCATCGTAACTTACTATACTTCTTTTTTGAATATTAATAAAAAATTCACTCTCTACACCATCAATGTTTAAATCTTTTATTGTCTGTTGGTCAAAGTATTTATATCCTGTTCTATCTTCTATTCCAGATTCTGTACTTGTAAACACTTTATTAGCTTGATTTTCCACTTCTGATATGGTAGAAATATCTTTACCAATATTTAATATTTCTTCTCCTGTGTAACTACTTCCACCTACATCCACACTTCCTCCATCTATGTACTTTTGATATATTGAATTTATTTGTGTTTGCATAATTTTTAACTCTGCTGTGAATTTTGTAAATTTAGATGATTTAATAACATTTACTCCACTTATTGTTCCTATACTTCCTAATATTAACAATAAAAGAATAGTTATTACTAAAGTTATTAGAGTTATTCCTTTATTATTTTTTATTGTTTTTTTTACTGAATTTTTCATTAGTTCCTCCTACATTTATTTAATATTAACCTATACTCTATTAGGATTTGTTTATGAACTCATTATAACAGATAATTTATTTTTTATAAAGAGTTTTTTTTATTTTGATAATTACAAGTTTATAAAACGAAAAGTGTTAACTTATATTTTTTGTTTTAAAAAACAACTAGTTGGCTTAACTAGTTGCATTTGGCTGGGGTAGTAGGATTCGAACCTACGCATCGATGGGTCAGAGCCATCTGCCTTACCGCTTGGCTATACCCCAATGTTTTTTTTATTATATCAAATAATTTATAAATAATAAATAGCTTTTTGAAATTATTTTAAAAATGAGAAATTTAAGGTTTTCCCTTTATTTCTCATTTCACATTTTTCATTTGTTATTTGATTTTTATTCGTTTTATATTTTGTGTTTGTTTTTTATATATTCATTAATATTTCTTCACATTTTTTGTATTTTGGCTCATATTTTTCTAATAGCTGATAAAATCCTTTTGAGTGTGTTTTATATTTTAAATGGCAGTATTGATGTAGTACAATATAATCTATTACTTTTCTGTTGTATTTTACGACTTGTGGATTTATTGTTATTTTTTTATCTTTACAAGTTCCTAGTGTTTTTATTTTTGCTATTTCATATTCTTCTGGTGCAAAGCCTAACATTATTCTTGCTTTTTCCATTGCTCTTTCGATTTCTACGTTTGCAATTTGTTCGTACATTTTTTCTATTGCTAAGTCCAAAATTTCTGTATTTGCCATTTTTTTATATCTATTAGGTAGTGATATTTTAATGGTTTTATTTTCTACATTTAGTTCGGTAATTTTTACATTTTTGTACTCTATTTTTACTTTGTAATCTATTCCTAACACTGGTACTGGATGTCTCTCCATTGTGCTATTTACATATGTTTTTATTATTGTTCTTCTTTTTACTAAATTCATTTTATATCACTCCTTATCAAATTTTCGTTTTGCAAATTATTGTTCGCTTTTGTTGTTCTTATTTTATATTTTCTTTTTTATTTTGTCAATACTTTTTTAAAATTTTTTCAAAAATATGTTCGTGTATCTTTATAATGCTTTATTATGTAAGTTTTTCTCATTTTACTTGTTCAAATTTGTAAAAAGATTTTAATATAAAACTAATTAAAATTTAGTTATTTTTAAAAACAATAAAAAAGCAATGTCTTTAACTTAAAATTTATTTTAGACATTGCTTCAATGTGCTTATATTAGTTATTTTTCTAATATTTACACTTAGATTTTATTATTCTTTTACTTCTTCAGTTGTTTCTTCTGTTACAGTATCTACAACTTCTTCTACAACTGGAGTTTCAGTTTCAACAGCTGGTGCTTCTTCTGGAGCAGATTCTACAGCTGGTTCTTCTGCTAAATCTTCTTTTATTATAATTTCTCTGTCTTCAATTCTAGCTCCTATATTTTCTTTTGTCTTAGCAGCTTTACCTACTCTGTCTCTTAAGTAGAATAATCTTGCTCTTCTTGCTTTACCTACTCTTACTAATTCTACTTTTTCAACTAATGGTGAATGTACTAAGAATGTTTTTTCTACACCTACACCGTAAGAGATTTTTCTTACTGTAAATGTTTGGTTAACTCCTCCACCTTGTACTTTAATTATGATTCCTTCAAATACTTGAATTCTTTCTTTGTTTCCTTCTTTGATTCTTACGTGTACTCTTACAGTATTTCCAACTTTTAATTCTGGTATTTTGTTTTTTAATTGTTCGTGTTCAATAGATTTTATAATATCCATTTTAGAATTTCCTCCTTTTCTTTTTTTGTCTGAGCGGTGCACCTTTATATGCACTTCCTTTTATTTTCCTACTTATTTTCTAATAAGTCTGGTCTTTTTTTCTTTGTTATTTCTAAAGATTTTGCTTGTCTCCATTTTTCTATATTTTCGTGGTGCCCGGATAGTAAAACTTCAGGAACTTTTTCTCCTTCGAATATTTCTGGTCTTGTGTATTGTGGATATTCTAAAAGGCCATTTGAAAAGCTTTCTTCTTGTACAGATTCTTCTTTTATAACTCCTTTTATATATCTACTTACACTATCTATTAACACCATTGCTGGAATTTCTCCACCTGTTAGTACATAGTCTCCTATAGATATTTCTTCGTCCACAATTTTGTCAATGACCCTTTGGTCTATCCCTTCATAATGTCCACAAAGTATAATTAAATGGTTTTCTTTTGCTAAATCTTCTACTTTCTTTTGGTTTAATGTTTTTCCTTGTGGCGACATATAAATTACTTTGGTATGGTCTGTTTTTACTGCTTTGTAGGCATCATATACTACATCAGCTCTCATAACCATTCCGGCTTCCGCCACCATATGGAGTATCGTCTACTTTTTTATGTTTGTCTTTTGAAAAATCTCTAATATTGACTAAATTGATATTTATTAGTTCTTTTTCTTGGGCTTTTCCTATAACGCTTTTATTTAAGCTTTCAAACATTTCTGGGAAAAGTGTTAAAACATCAAATTTCATTACTTCCTCCATTACATTAATCCAGGTATTAAATGAACTGTTATTTTTCTTTTTTCCATATCAATTTTTTTGATTACATCTTTAATTGCTGGTAAAAGTATTTGTTTTCCAAGTTCATTTTTTACTACATATATATCATTACTTCCAGTATTAAAGATATCTACTAAACTTCCAAGCTTTTCTCCTTCTTCGGTTTCAACCTCAAGGCCTATCATATCTACTATGTAATAAGTTCCTTCTTCTAATGGTTCTTCGCTATCACGATCTACCGTTAAGTAACTTTCACGTAATAAATTTGCATCTTCTGGGTTTTCAATTCCTTTGAATTTGATTAATACCATTTCTTTATGATATTTTATCTCTTCAATTTCGTATTCTTTTCTACCATTTTTATTTTCGATATATACTTTTTTTAATTTGTCAAATCTTTTAATATCATCTGTAAAAGGTTTTACTTTTACCATTCCTTTAATACCAAATGTATTTACGATTTGACCGATTTCAAGATATTTTGTCATATTAAAATACTCCAATTATCCTATAAATTCAACTGACACTTTTTTGTGTTCTTTGCTAGAGGCGGCTTTCATTACTGTACGAATTGATTTTGCAAGTCTTCCTTGTTTACCAATTACTTTACCCATATCGCCTTCTGCTACTTTTACTTCAAATACAGTTGTTTTTTCGCCATCTACTCTTTTTATTTCAACAGCTTCTTTGTTATCAACTATATTTGTAATAATGGTTTTTAAAAAATCTTCCATTTTTTCCTCCAGTTTAGCTAAAGAATGCTAGTTTTCATTTAGCCATTATTTTGCTTTTTCTATTAAAGCTTTAACTGTATCTGTTGGTTTTGCACCATTTTTTATCCATTTTTCAACTTTTTCGTTATCTAAAACGATTGTAGCTGGATCTGTCATTGGGTCGTATGTTCCTAATTTTTCAATTATTTTTCCATCTCTTGGTGATTTAGAATCTGCTACTACTATGTGATAGAATGGAGCTTTTTTCTTTCCTTGTCTTTGTAATCTGATTTTTACCATATGTTTCACCTCCTAAGCGATTCCTAAGGTGTCCTTTCTCCAATATTTCTTGGGAGTTTTTAGACATACTTTCTTAAGAATTATTTATATAAATTTAAAAAGTTAATAACTAATTAATTAAAACTTAAAGTTTTTTAAAGCGTTTTCGTCAATACCATTCATAAGTTTTTTCATTCCACCTTTGTTGCTCTTCATTTTTTTCATCATTTTTTGTGTCATTTCAAATGATTTTATGAATTTATTGATATCTTGTACTGTTGTTCCACTACCTTCAGCTATACGTCTTCTACGACTCGCATTTAAAAGTCTTGTGTCTCTTTTTTCTTGTTTTGTCATAGAACATATTATAGCTTCTATTTTTACAAATTCTTTGTCATCTATTTTTACATCTTTTAATGCATTCATTCCTGGTATCATTTTTAGTAAAGATGAGAATGAACCCATTTTTTTGATTTGTCTTATTTGTGCTAAATAATCATCTAAGTCAAATTCTTTTTTTCTTAGTTGTTTTTCTAGTTTTTCTGCTTGTTCTAAGTCAAAAGTTTCTTCTGCTTTTTCAATAATTGATAGAATATCTCCCATTCCTAGGATTCTACTTGCCATTCTTTCTGGATGGAATCCTTCAATGTCATTTAGTTTTTCTCCTGTTGCTGCAAACTTTATTGGTTTTCCTGTTACTTTTTTTACAGATAATGCACTACCTCCACGAGTATCACCATCTAGTTTTGTTAGAACAACACCATCAATTCCTAAGGCCTCATTAAACTTTTCTGCTACATTTACAGCGTCTTGACCTGTCATACTGTCTACTACTAATAGAATTTCGTGTGGTTTTATTCCTGCTTTTAAGTTTTTTAATTCATCCATTAATGCTTCGTCAATATGCAAACGACCTGCTGTATCTAGAATTACAACATCATTTAACTTAGAGTATGCTACTGACATTGCTTGTTTTGCAATATGCAATACATCTTTTGATGTCTCGTTACTAAATACTGGAATATTTAGTTGCTTTCCGACTACTTGTAATTGCTTAATAGCTGCTGGACGATATACGTCACAGGCAACTAATAAAGGTTTTTTACCTTGTTTACGAAGTAGGTTTGCAAGTTTTCCTGCTGTTGTTGTTTTACCAGAACCTTGTAGACCTACTAGCATTATTACAGTTGGTGGATTTGGTGTAAAGTTGATTTTGCTTTCTGTTCCTCCGAAGTAATTCTACTAATTCGTCTTTTACTATTTTTACTACTTGTTGTCCCGGTGTTAAAGATTTTAGAACATCTTGACCAAGTGCTTTTTCTCGAATGGTTGCTATAAAATCTTTTACGATTTTATAGTTAACGTCGGCTTCTAAAAGGGCTAGTTTAACCTCTCTTAACATTTCTTTTAAATCAGATTCTGTTATTCTTGCTTTTCCTCTGATTTTTCTTGTTATTTCTTGTAATCTAGAAGATAATCCTTCAAAAGCCATATTTTCCACTCCTATTCTTATTTTTTCTTCATTGTGTTTTTGCCTAAATTTTGTTTTTTCTAAACTCTTGTTTTTAAACTAAACAGCTTAGTTCTTTTTTAATACTTTCTAATACACTTGCTACTTGTTTGTCTGAATAATCTTTTTGTATTTTTGTTAATTCTGATAAAGCTTTTTCAATTTTCTTTTCTTGATTTAACGTCCTTTTCATAAACATTAGCTTTTCTTCGTATTCGAAAAGTTTTTTCTCCCCTTTCTTTATTATGTCTCTAACAGCTTGCCTTGTAATGTTATGATTTTCTGCAATTTCTGATAAAGACAAATCGTTGTTGTAGTAATCGTCTATGAATTCAAATTGTTTTTCTGTTAGTAATTTTCCATATAACTGGCATAATAAACTAATTTTAACGTTTTTCTCCATAGATATTACCTCTTTTCTTTTTGTAATGCTAATATACTTTACACCACTTTGGTTCATTTGTCAATAGCTTTTTACAAAAAATCCTTTTTAAAGGTCGACTTCATTGTATTTTTTGCTTATACTACTATTTTATTTTTGAGTTATTTTCTTAATTCTGCGCCTAGTTGTTTTTCTAGTTCTGCTATTATAGCTTCCATAATCGGGTTTATTTCTTCATCTGATAAACTCTTATTTTTATTTCTAAAAATTAGAGAATAAGCCACACTTTTTTTGTTGTCTCCTATTTTTTCGTTACGGTAAATATCAAATAATTTTGCACTTTCTAATAGTTTTTTACTTTTCTTTACTATTAATTTTTCAATTTGTCCAACTTCTACATTTTCGTCTACTATTACTGCTATGTCTCTTTCTACCGCTGGAAATTTTGGTACTTCTACATATTTTTTATTTGCTCTTGAATATTTAACTAATTTTGTTACATTTACTTCTGCTAAATATGCTCTTCTTTCTATATCATAGTTTCCTAGTACTTCAGGGTGTACTTCTCCTAATGTTGCAATTACATCTATTCCTACTTTTAGATTAGCACATCTTCCTGGGTGATAAGATTCATTTTTTGTTTCTTTTTCTATTTCATAACGATTGATGTTTGATACTTCTAATACATTTTCTATTATTCCTTTTAATGTATAGAAGTCTACATCGTCTCCGTACATACCAATTGTTAAGATGTTTTCTTGTAATGGTACTTCACCATTTTCTACTTCATTATTTATATTTTTATAACTTCTTGATAAATCAAATAATTTTACATTTTGATTTTTCTTGTTGTTGTTTAAAGCAAGTATTTGCATCATACTTGGTATTGTTGTTGGTCTCATTAGTTTGTATTCGTCACTTAATGGATTCATAATTGTAATTGCATTTTTTATTGTTTCTTCTTTTATTTTTGATTTTTCTAAATCCATACTACTTACAAATCCATATGTATAAATTTCTGAGAATCCACTAGATACTAATATTTCCTTTATTTTCTTTTCTATATTTTGCTCTTTATTTCTAATTCCTAATGTAGTATCTGCATTTATTAATGTTGTTTCTAATTTGTCATATCCATAAAATCTTACAATTTCTTCTGCTAAGTCTGCTACAAATTCTAAGTCCCTTCTGAAGTATGGTGCTATAGCCATATCATTTTCTACTTTTATTTCTAATTTATTTAGAATTTTAATCATTTCTTCTTTGCTGATATTTATTCCTAATAAATTGTTGATTTTGTCTACATTTAATTTTATCTTATTTATTTTTTGTTTAGTTGGATATACGTCTATTTTTTCATTTACAGCTTCTCCTGCACCGATTAATTCTACTAGTTCAACTGCTCTATTTATTGCTCTTAATGCATTTTCTGCAGATAAACCTTTTTCGAATCTAGAAGAACTTTCTGTTCTTAATCCTACTTTTTTTGCTGTTTTTCTTACACTTCCACCATTAAATACAGCTGATTCGAATACTACTGTTTCTGTATCATTTTCAATTTCTGAGTTTAGTCCTCCCATAACCCCTGCTATTGCTACTGCTTTTTTGTCATCTGCAATAACTAGGTTATCTTCTCCTAAAATTCTTTCTTGCTCGTCTAATGTTACAATCTTCTCATTTTCTTTTGCACGTCTTACTGTTATATGTTTTCCTTCAATAGAATTAATATCAAAAGCATGCATTGGTTGACCAAGCTCTAGCATTACATAGTTTGTAATATCTACTATGTTATTTATACTTCTTACACCACAAGCTTTTAATCTTCTTACCATCCATTCTGGAGATGGTCCTACTTTAACATTTTTCACAACTCTTGCTATGTAACGATAGCATAAATCTGGTGCTGTAATGTCTACTGTTAATCCTTCTATTTCTTTTTTATCTTCTATATTTAATTCATCTAAATTTTTTCTAGGATTTTTGAATTCTTTTCCTAAAGATACTGCAACTTCTCTTCCTAAACCTTCTATTGATAAGCAATCTGGACGGTTTGGTGTTATTTCAAAGTCGATTATATCTTCTTTTAAATTTAGTACTTCTACAATATTTTTTCCTAAGTCTTTTTCTAGACTTTTGTCTAAAATCATTATTCCGTGTTCAATTTGGTTTGGATAGTCGTTAACATCTAATCCTAATTCTCCAACAGAACACATCATACCACAAGAATCTATTCCTCTTAGTTTACCAGTTTTTATTTTTACTCCACCTGGTAATTCTGCTCCATCTTTTGCAATTGGTACGATATCATTTACTTTTATGTTATTTGCACCTGTTACAATTTGTAAAATTTCTGTTTTTACATCTACTTTTGTTACAACTAATTTGTCTGCATCTGGATGTTTTTCTATTTCTAATATTTTTCCTACTACAACATTTTTTATGTCGTTTCCTTTTTGCTCTACTGTTTCTACTTTAGAACCTGTCATTGTTAAAATGTCTCCTAGTTTTACACTATCAACATCTATATCACTATATTCTTCTAACCATTCAATACTTGCTTTCATTTATATTCTTCCCTTCGTTTTTATTTTATCTTCCAATTTCGGAATATCCATAGTATTTTGTTTTTTTGTTATTTTCATTTAAATTATTTCCGTTTAAATTGTTTCCTATATTTTTGTATGCTCTATTTCCATTCATTTCTTGTAAGAACATATTTCTTCTTTCTTTATATCCGTCTATATGTTCTCTAACTGCTTTTTCTTCTACTACTTTAAATCCTCCTGGTATTTCTACTGTTGTATAATTTGGATGTCTTCTTACTAAATCCATTGCTTCTTTTAATGAATATACCTTTTTTTTGTTTGGTTTTTTATTAAAAAATCCCACTTTCTTAAACACTCCTTTTTTATTTTGGTTTGTACAATTATGTACATTATGTTTATATATATATTTCTTTTGTATTTTTACAATCTTTTTTCCTATTTTCTAAAATTGTTTTAAAAATCTAACATCATTTTCAAATAATAGTCTCATATCTTCAATTCCGAATTTTGCCATTGCGATTCTTTCAACTCCGAATCCAAAGGCAAATCCTGAATATTCTTCTGGATCAATTCCACAATTTTTTAATACATTAGGATGTACCATTCCACATCCTAGAAGTTCAATCCAGCCTTCTCCTTTACAAACCTTACATCCTTTTCCGCCACATACAAAGCAAGATACGTCTGCTTCTGCACTTGGCTCTGTAAATGGGAAATGATGTGGTCTAAATCTTATTTTTGTATTTTCTCCTAAACATTTTTTAGCAAACATTTCTAATGTTCCTTTTAAATCTGTCATAGAAATGTTTTTGTCTATTACTAATCCTTCTATTTGATGGAATACTGGAGAATGTGTTGCATCTACACTATCTGAACGATAAACTGCTCCCGGACAAATAATTTTTATTGGTGGTTTTTTTTCTTCCATTACTCTTGCTTGAACTGATGAAGTTTGACTTCTTAATATGATGTTATCTGTAATATAGAATGTATCTTGTATGTCCCTTGCTGGATGGTCTGGTGGTGTGTTTAATTTATCAAAATTATAAATTGCCTTTTCTACTTCTGGACCATCTGCAATTTCATATCCCATTCCTAAAAAAGTTTCTTCTACTTCTTGGATTACTTGTGTAATTGGATGTAAAGAACCTAAATTTATCTTTTTGCTTGGTTCTGTTATATCTATATTTTCTGTTTCTAATTTTCTTTGTAATTCTTCTTTTTTAAATTTTACTTCTTTTTCTTCTACTAAGTTATTTATTTCATCTCTTACTTTGTTTACTAAACTTCCAATAATTGGTCTTTCTTCTGGAGTTAGCGCTCCCATTCCTCTTAATAAAAGTGTTAATTCGCCTTTTTTACCTAAGTATTTTACTTTTAAGTCATTTAATTCTTTTTGATTTTTGCATTCTTCTATTTCTTTAATAGATGTTTCTTTAATTTTTGCAATTTTTTCTTTCATATTTTTTCTTCTCCCTTTCATTAGACATTTTGTGGATATTTCTCCACTAAGTATTTTTTATTTTAATATGGTCTATACGTTTTTGTTTCTTTGTATTTTCCATATTGAGTACCTGTGTATTTTTGCATTCTTTTTTGTACTTTTTCTTTTTGCCTTTCTTCTCTCGTTTTTTTTGTTCTTTCTTCTTTTAACTGCTTTTGATTATTTTTCTTTTTTATGGATTTTAAATTTCTGGGTTGTGTTTTATATTTTTGCTCTTGTAATAATAGCATTTGTTTTTTATTTTTTCTTTGTTTTATTTTTATTACAAATTTTTGTAATAAATTCTCTTTATTTTTAAAATAGTATGTAACCACATAAACTCCAAATTCATTTAGAGAAATATTTACATTTACTATTTTTCTTTCAAATTCTTTTTTTGTTTTTGAAATAGCTTCTTCAATTTCTTGATTACTATAAGTTCTAGAATCAAAATAGTTTTCTAATACTTTTTGATTTTTCATTTTTAACACATCCTTATTAAATTTTATTTAAAATTTAATCATTTGTTTAATAATACAACAAAAAACCACTTCGCCTCTCTTTTTAGGACGAAATGGTTATATTTTTTCGTGGTACCACCTAAATTTATTAGTTTTGTTACTAACCTCATTAAAGTTTTAACGGTGCAACCGCTTTTTTCTACTTTTTTACATTTCAAAAAAAGACCTAAAAAGTGAAATTTCTATATATCTATGCTAAAATAGTTTTCAGCCTAAGACTATTTTTCTCTTTTGCATTTTTTAATATATATACTTTGCTTTTTAATTGGTTCAATTTATTTTGTTATTTTGTTTTATTTTTCTCACTTTTTTAGTATACCATAATTTTCCTTGTAATTCAAGTGTTTTAGAAAGATTTTATAAAATTACTAATAATCTAGAAGTAAGAAGATATTTTACAATTTCATTACATTTTTGAATTTTTAATATATTTACTTGTATATTTTTTAGTTTATGTTAGAATATAAAAGAGACGTTTCCTTTTGAATATTTTATTTATTTAATAACACATCTTCTAGAATATTATTTAAGAAGTGTCTCTAAATTGCTTATAAGGAGAGGATTTTTATGAAGAAAAAGATCGTTTTAGGATTACTTTTGATTTTAATTCTTGTTGCAAATGTCTCTTTTGCTTCTTACAGTACTGTTACAATGGAAGTAGTTGAAGAACCTATTTGCACGATAGAATTGGGAGAAAATTCGAAATTCGAAAAAAAATTAATTGAAAAAAATTTAATAAACAAAGAAGTTACTTTACAATTACAAGTGACAAATGGCGAAGAAGCCATAAAGCCAACTGGTGAAATTATGCTAGTTTTAGATAATTCAGATAGTATGAATACAGATGTTACAGAAGGTCAAACTAGAAAAGATTTGATTTTTAATTCTGCCAAAACTTTAGTTTCTAATCTTTTAAAAGATAATGACAATTTAAAAGTTGGAATTGTTAGCTTTTCTAGTAATGTAGATACTGGAAAGGAAGCAACTTTAGAAGATGCTAATGTTGTTTCTCAATTAAGTGCTGATGCTTCTGCTTTAAATAATGCAATTTCTACAATTGAAGCAAACGGCCCTAGAACTGACTTAGATGCTGGTATTACTTTAGCAAGTCAGCAATTCACAAAAACTGATAATAATAAATATATGATTATTTTAACAGACGGTGTGCCAAATCTTGCAATTGATTATGATGGAACTTATTATTCTGATGATGTTATTAATAAAACAAAATCTAAATTAACAAATTTAGATGCTTCTGGAATTGATATTACTACTATGTTAACAGGTATCGATAATGAAGATTATCTACCTCCATCTGTTTCAAAAAATTATGGACAGATTATTAAAGAAATTTTTGGAACATCAGAAAATCCAACTGTTGGAAACTTCTATTATGTAACTGATGATAAAATTGAAGAAACTATTACAGATGATATTTATAATTCTTTATTACCTATAACTCGTGCTTATAAAGATATTACTATTGTAGATTATTTTCCTCAAGAAATTATCGACAATTTTGAATTTGCTTATGTTTCAGAAGCAAATATCGGAAACATATCATCAGTAGTAGATACAACAAATAATTCAATTACTTGGACAATTCCTAGTCTTGCTAACGGAGAAACAGCAACAGTCCAATATAAGCTAAAATTAAAAGAAGATTTCTCTACTGAAATTGTTGATAAGATTTTAGATACTAATGAAAAAGTTGATATTACTTATAAAGATTTTGATAATGTAGAACAATCTAAAACATCTAATATTACTCCAAAGTTAAAGCTTACAGAACCACCTGCAACTTTACCTAAAGCTGGTATGACAACAATTTTCATTATACTTTCTATAGTTGCATCTGGATTATTTGTATTTTCATTAGTTAAATTATCTTTTCTTAACAAAAATATAAAATAATACCTTTAAATTATTTAAAATAGCAAATATAAAATTCCCTTCATTTTATATTATCTTTATGTATCGAATCATATTGATTTTAAATTATGAAGGGAACTTTTGTATTTTGTTATTTATAATTCATTTTCAATATATAATAATCTATTATATTTAGCCACTCTATCTGTTCTACAAGGTGCTCCTGTTTTTATCTGTCCTGCATTTACAGCAACAGCAATGTCTGCAATAGAGGTATCTTCTGTTTCACCAGATCTATGTGAAATTATAGTAGTATATCCATTATCTTTTGCAAGCTGAATTGTATCTAATGTTTCTGTTAATGTTCCTATTTGATTTAGTTTTATTAGAATGCTATTTGCAACATTCTTTTCAATTCCTCTTCTTAATCTTTTTGGATTAGTAACAAATAAATCATCTCCTACTAATTGCACTTTGTTTCCTAATTTTTTAGTTAAAACTTTCCAACTTTCCCAATCTTCTTCTGCTAGTCCATCTTCTATTGAGAAAATTGGATATTTGTCACATAATTCTTCTATATATTCTATCATTTCATCTTTTGTTTTAAATTTTTTTGTTTTCCAAAAATAATATCCTGTTTTGTTTATTTTTTTTGATTCCTCATACATTTCTGTACTTGCTATATCTAATGCAAGCATTATATCTTTTCCAGGTTCATATCCTGCTTTTTTTATTGCTTCTATAATAATATCTAATGCTTGTTCTTCACTTTCTAAATTTGGAGCAAATCCTCCTTCATCTCCAACTCCTACACTATATCCTTTTTCTTTTAATACCTTTTTAAGTATATGATAAATTTCAGTACCTCTACGTAATCTTTCACTAAATGTAATTTCACCTACTGGTACAATCATAAATTCTTGGATACTAATATTATTATCTGAGTGTTTTCCACCATTTAAAATATTCATCATAGGAATTGGAAGCTCTTTTCCTTGAATCCCACCTATATAGGAATATAATTCCATTCCTAAAGAATTTGCTGCCGCTTTTGCAACTGCTAAAGATACTCCTAAAATACTATTTGCTCCTAAATTTGATTTATTAGGTGTATCATCCAGTTTTATAATTTCTTCATCTATTTTTCTTTGCTCATAGACATTCATACCAATAATTGTTTTTGCTATTTTTTTATTTACATTTTCTACTGCTTTTTGAACACCTTTTCCTAAATATCTATTTTTTTCTCCATCTCGTAACTCTACCGCTTCAAAGCTTCCTGTCGATGCTCCTGATGGTACAGATGCTACACCTACATATCCATCTTCTGTCATAACCTCTACTTGTACACTAGGATTTCCTCTTGAATCTAATATTTCTATTGCTTTTACATTATGAATTTTGCAAACATTTTTCATTCTATTTCCTTCCTTTCCAATTTTTACTCTTTTTAGTTTGCCTTTTTTTTTAATATTTATTCAAAAAGATTTTTTAGAAAGGTTTTTATTTATAAGAAAAAACGCCTTTACTCTGACGTTTTTTCTTATGTTTTTGTTTTTGTATTATTATGTTTTCTTATGCTCTACATCTTAATTCTGTTGCATATTTTAATGTTACCTCATTTACTTCTCCTGAAGATATTCTTGCTATTTCTCTAATTACTTCATTTTCTTCTAATAATCGTATCTCTGTTTTTGTTCTATCTTTTTTTATTTTTTTGCTGATAAAATAATTGTAATCTGCAGCTGCTGCTATGTTTGGTAAATGTGATATACATATTACTTGATGTTTATTAGAAATTACTTTTAGTTTTTTTGCTACACTATTTGCTGCTTTTCCACTAATTCCTGTGTCTATCTCGTCAAATACTAATACTGGCATTTGATCTGAATCTGCTAGAACTTTTTTTATTGCTAACATAATTCTTGACATCTCGCCTCCTGATGCTATTTTAGACAGTTCTTTTTCTTCTTCTCCTACATTTGTACTAATATAAAATGTTACTATATCTTTTCCCGTTTTTAAATATTCTTCTATATATTCTATGTTTATATTTATTTTGGCATTCTTCATCTCTAGTTCTTCTAATTCTTGATTAATGCTAGAAATTAATTCTTTTGTACTTGTTTTTCTTATTTTATGCATTTTTATTGCTAAATTGTCCATTTCTTTTTCTATTTTTACTTTTTTTTGTTTTAGTTCTTGATTTATTGTTTCTAAATTTTCTATTTTTGCTATTTCGCTTATTATTTCTTCTTTATACTTTAATATTTCTTCGATGGTATTTCCATATTTTCTTTTTAGTGTATGAATTAAACTTAATCTTTCTTCTATATAGTTCCTTTCTTCTTCATCAAAATAAGTATCTTCTTTATAACTATTAATGTCTCTTGAAATTTCTTGTAATTCATAATATATGTTTTTTAGATTGTTACATATTTTTTCGTATTTTTCATCTATATTTTCTATTTTTTCAAAAGCTCTTATTGCTATACTTATACTGTCAATCCCACCTTCTTCTATTAATTTTTCTGATTGTCCGTAAATTTTCTACTATTTTTTCCGAGTTCATTATTACTTTTCTTTTTTCTTCTAGTTCTTCATCTTCTTTTATTTTTAGTTTTGCTTCTTCTATTTCACGAAGTTGATATCCCAACAGATCTAATCTTCTTTGTTTTTCCTTTTCGTCTCCTAGATTTGCTTTTAATTCTTGTTTTATTTTTTTATATTCTTCGTAATATTTTTCATATTCTTCTTTTAAATTCTTTATTTTTTCTCCACTAAATCCATCCAAATATGTTAAGTGTTTTTTATTGTCTAATAAATTTTGGTTTTCATTTTGTCCATGTATTTCTATAATATTTTTCATAAATTCTTTTAGTTCATTTACTGTTGTCATCCTTCCATTTATTTTACACATATTTTTTCCATTTAAATTTATCTCACGGGAGATTATAATATTTCCTTCTTCTGCTTCTGGTATTTCTGGAGCATATATGCATAATTCTACAAAGGAATTTTTTTCTCCTTTTCTTATCATTTCTTTTGAAAATCTTCCACCTGATATTATTTGTAATGAGTCTATTATTAAGGTTTTTCCTGCTCCAGTTTCTCCTGTTAAAACATTTAATCCTTTATTTAAATCTATACTTAAATCTTCAATAATTCCTATGTTTTTTATGTGTAGTGTTGCTATCACACTTATCCCTCCCGTTTTTTTATATTAGAACAAACTAAAAAAATGTTCGCCTTAATTGTATCTTCAATTTTTTAAGTTGTCAATACTTTTTACGAACATTTTTTCTTTTTTCGTTTTTTGTTTATTTTTTATTTGTTATCTTATATGATTTTATATTGCTTTGTTACACAAATTCTTCCCAAACTAAATTTGCTAAATCTAATCCTCTATTTGTCAATTTTATTTTATCTCCATCTATTGTAAGTAATTCTTCTTCTACTAATTTTTCTAATTCTTTTCTAAATAGAAAAATTGGATTTTCTACATATTTTTCTTTGAATTTTTGTATAGACACTCCTTCTATTTTTCTTAATGATAAAAGCATATATTCTTTTTGCTTTTCTTCTATGGTTTGAATTTCTTCTATTATCCTAATTCCTTTTTTTTCCGCTTCTTTATAGTTTTTCCAATTAAAATTAATATATTTTTGTAAGTCATTTGTATTACCATATCTAATATTATTAAAATATGAATGTGCAGATACTCCAACACCTATGTATTCTTTTTGTTCCCAACAATTTATATTATGTTTAGATTCTTTTCCTTTTCTAGCAAAATTTGATATTTCATAATGAATATATCCGTTTAATTCTAAGGTGTTTTTTACATACCAATACATATTTCTTTCTAGTTCTTCTTCTGGCAGTTCCATTTTACCATTACTTATCATTTTTTCAATTTTTGTACCTTCTTCTACTATTAAAGAATATACACTTATATGTGCTGGCTTCAAATTTATTACAAAATCTAAATCTTCTTTTATTTCTTCAATTGTTTGTTCTGGAAGACCAATCATTAAATCTACATTCTTATTTTTGAACCCAATTTCTTCAGCCATATTGTATGTATCAATGAATTCTTGTCTTGTATGTATTCTTCCTATTTGTTTTAACCTATTGTCATTGCTACTTTGTAGTCCTATACTTAAACGGTTAATTCCTACTTTTTTATAATCACTTAAAGCTTCATATGTTGCTGTTCCTGGATTTACTTCTATTGTTATCTCTATTTCTTCCCATTTTGTCTTATTTTTATTTAATTTTTGTTTTAGCTTTTCTAGAATTTTTACTATATCTTTACTCGGAACAAAAGATGGAGTTCCTCCACCTATATAAATTGTAGTTACATTTTCTTTTGAAAAATCATATGTGTCTATTTCTTTTTCTAAAGTTTCTATATATTCTGGAATTATATCGCATTTGTTTGCAAAAGATATAAAGTCACAATAGTAACATTTTTGTTTGCAAAATGGTATATGTACATAAATTCCTAATTCTTTGTTATTCATTTGCTATCTCCATTATCTTTTTTAATCTATAATTTACTCCTGATTTTCCTACTGGTTTTTTTAACATTTTTCCTAAGTCCACAAGTGACATTTCTGGATTTTCTAATCTTAATATTGCAATTTCTTTTAGGTTTTCGTCTAACTTGCTAAATCTTCCTGTTTCTTGTAATTTTTTTATTGCCGAGATTTGCTCAATTGATGCATTAATTGTTTTATTTAAATTAGCAGTTTCACAATTAACTAATCTATTTACTTTTCCTCTCATTTCTCTTTTAATTCTAATTTCTTCAAATTGCATAACCGCTTTGTTTGCTCCAATTAGTGCTAATATTTTTGAAATTTCTTCTCCTTCTTTTAGATAAATAGATTTTTTGTTTTTTATATCTATTATTTTTACATTTACTCCAAAGTCTTCTAATAGTTTTTTTATGAAATTTCTATTATTTTCACTATGGAAAACTATTTCTAGGTGATATGTGTTTTCTGGATTATTTATTGATCCAGATCCCATAAAACTTCCTCTTATTATAGCTTTTTTATTTTCTTCTTTTCCTTGTTTAGCTTCTTGTGCTAAAATATCATTTTTTAGCTCTTCATTTATGGTTATTTCACTCGTTTTCTCTTTGTTTACATTAGTTATATTAATAACAGTTTCTATTAAATCTTCTATTTCTTTTATTTTTAGTTTTACTATAAAGTTTTTTCCTGCAACTTCTATTTTATGATTTTTATTCAAGTTTGTTAATAACTTTGAGAAACGGTTTATATTATAATCACTTTCTGTTGTGAACTTAATTATTTTATTATTGTTTTGTAATTCGATATTTCCTGAAAGTAAATATCCTACTAATTCATATTTTACTTTTGTTTTATTTGCTAAATCACTTGATTTATTTAGTTCTTGTTTTATATCTGAGGAAAAAGACATAATATTTTCTCCTTTCCTAGTTTATATCCATTCTATAATTTATAATTTTTCATTACATTTCCTTATCTTTTCTTTTATATTAGTTTAGTAATAACTATTCTATCATTTCCATATAAATCTTTTTTTGAATAAGTATCTATATATTTTTCTTCATTTTCAATTAACTCTATAACATCTATTTTCTGATCATAGCCTATTTCTAAACATAAATATCCTTTAAATTTCAAATATTCATCTGCACTATGAATTATTTTTCTATAAAAATTCAGACCATCATATCCACCATCTAACGCAATATAAGGTTCTTTTTTTACCTCTCTATCCAAATTATTTATCTCTTCTTTTCTTATATATGGGGGATTAGATACAATAATATCGTATTTTTCTTTTGGTATTTCTTGAAACAAATCTGATTTTATAAATGTAATTTTATTTTCAACTTCATTATTCTTTGCATTTAATTTAGCAACACTCAAAGCTTTTTCACTAATATCTGTTGCTGTTATATCGCTATCTTCTATATATTTTGCCAAAGATACTGCAATTGCTCCGCTTCCTGTACATAAATCTAATATTTTTCTAGCCCCTATTTTCTTTGCAATAGCTATTACTTCTTCTACCAATATCTCTGTATCTGGCCTTGGAATTAACACGTCCTGGCTAACAAAAAAATTAAGTTTCATAAATTCCTGCATATTTGTAATATGTTGTAAAGGAATTCCTTGTATCAATTTTTTTATTGCTTTAAAATAATTTACTTCTTGTCTTAATGTAAGCATATCAGTATCGTGTACTAATAAGTATTGCCTTGGTTTATTTAAAATATGTTGCATTAAAAGTCTTGCTTTTAAGTTTGGCTCTTGTATTCCATTTACCTTTAATTCTATCATACCTTTTCTTATCACATCTTTAATTTGCATCTTTCCACCTCCTTTAGTTAGTTTGGTCAGTTTGGGGACAGGTACCGTTTAGCCATTTTTGGATATTTCTGGGACAGGTATCGTTTACCGTTATTATTCTCACACATTATATCACAAAATTAAAAATTACTCCATACATATTTGTATAGAGTAATTAACAATTATTAGATTGTTGATTGATGTCTAAATAAAAAATATCCTCATTTAACCATTATGCAAAAAACTTTTTGAAATCTTCTTCGCCTATTTTTTCTTTTGCTAGTAGCTCTTTAGCTATAGCATCTAATTTGTCTTTGTGCTCTATTAATAAGCTTTGAGCATCTCTATATGCTGTATCTATCAGCTCTTTTACTTCTGCTCCTATTTTGTCGCCAATATTTTCTCCAAACATTTGCATTTCATATGGTTCTTTTCCCTGGAAGTCTATTGGTCCTAATTTGTCACTCATTCCGTATTTTGTTACCATATCTCTTGCGATTTTAGTTGCGACTTCGATGTCATTACTTGCTCCTGTTGATATATCGTCTAATACTAGTTTTTCTGCTGCTCTTCCTCCTAATAATGCTATTAGTTTTTCTTGCATTTCTGTTTTTGAGATATAATATTTATCCTCATCTGATTTGTACATTGTGTATCCACCAGCAACTCCTCTTGGTATTATTGATACTTCTTTTACGTCTGTTTGTGTTGGTAAGTATCTACTTACTACTGCATGCCCTGCTTCGTGGTATGCTGTTAATTTTTTGTCTTTTTCTGAATATACTCTACCACGTTTTTCTAGTCCTACTGTTACTTTTTTAACAGCTTCTTCTATATCCATAATTTCTATATCTTCGTGTCTATTTTTTGTTGCTATAATTGCTGCCTCATTTAAGATATTTTCTAATTCTGCTCCTGTGAATCCTGCTGTATCTTCTGCTATGCTTTCTAAGTTTACATCTTCTGATAGTTTTTTGTCTTTGCTATGGATTTTTAATATTTCTAATCTTCCTTTTAAATCTGGTGTTGGAATTGTTATTTGTCTATCAAATCTTCCTGGTCTTAATAATGCTTTATCTAGCATTTCTGGTCTGTTTGTTGCAGCAAGTACTATTATTGTTTCTTCTGAACTAAATCCGTCCATTTCTACTAATAGTTGATTTAATGTTTGGTTATTTTCTGTTTCTGCTCCACTATTTGATGTTCTTCTTGAGCCTATCGCATCTATCTCATCTATAAAAACAATACAAGGCGCTAATTTTCTTGCTTTTTCAAATAATTTTCTAACTCTTGATGCCCCTAGTCCTGCAAACATTTCTATAAATTCAGATCCACTCATTGATATAAATGGTACGTCTGCTTCTCCTGCAATTGCTTTTGCAATTAATGTTTTTCCAGTTCCTGGTTTACCATATAATAATACTCCTTTTGGTATTCTTGCACCCATTCTAGTATATTTTTCTGGTTTTTTTAAGAACTCTACAATTTCCATCATTTCTTGTTTTTCTTCGTCTAAACCTGCAACATCTTGGAATCTAATTTTTGTTTTTCTTTCTGTATCGTCATATACTTTTCCTTTTTCTCCCAATCCTTGCATTTTGAATATCATTATAAATAATGCAAGCATTATGGCTGTTGGTAAAAATGATATTATGATGCTTGGAAGTTGTGAAATGAAGCTTCTTGGTTTTTGTATTAATTCTATTTCATTTCCTTCTGCTACTTTTGTTTGCACTAATTCCATAAAACTCTCAATATTTGGAACTATTGCTGTCTTTTCTTCTTCTACATTTTTCACTTTTACTTTTACTGTTGTACTTCCTGTTTTCATTTCTATTTTTTCTATATTACCATATGATAATTCTTTTATTAATTCTGTATACGCTAATGTATTTTCGTCTTGTTTTTCTTTGTTCTTCATAAGAATTACTGCTAAAACTGCTATTAAAACAAGTAAAATAACAGTTAGAATTAATATTACCAACGTTTTTTTATTTTGTTTTTTATCCATCTTATCTTTGCCCATTTTTCCTCCCTTTTCCCCTTAGTTTTCGGTTTTAAGCTTTGAGCATTATAGCATAATACTCTATTTTTGATACTTACGCTTCTAGTTATTATTCTAAGCATTTGAGCCTTCGGGCTCTTGTCCTAAATTATTATCCTTTTTATTTTCTTTTTTATCTTTATCATTTTTATCTTTTTCCTCTTCTTTGCCTTTATTATTATCTTTTTCCTCTTTATCGTTTTTTCTTCTATCTTCTTTTTCCTTTTCTTCTTTCTCTTTTAATTGTTTTTTTACTATTTCTTCTGCTTCTGCTATTTTCATTAACTCGAATTGTTGTTTAATAAAATCTGTTTTTAAAATTAAAATTGCTGCTACTACATAGATTGCTGCTACTGCAATATACATTACTTGGAAGTATTCCATATTAAATGGAACAAAAATATTTATTCCTATATATATCATATTTAAGATAGTTGACAATGTTAATGCATATACAGACATATTAAATATTGCTACAAATCTCATTTTTATTCTTGCTAATAATGTAGTAATATATCCAAATAAGCTTAAAATTATAGCATTTGATAGTGTGGTTAAGAAATACATTAAAAATGCGTACACAAATATTGTTAAAAAGATACTTACATATAATGTAATAATTTGACTGCTAGATGCATATTCTATTACATTTACTTTGTTAAACTCAGTTAATCCCATTGGTTCAAATGTCTGCTTATAGTCGTAACTTATTGTTCCTGCTACTGCTGAACTTTTTACTATTACTCTATCTTTTAAAACGATTACTCCATCTCCAGCATCTGTTACCTCATTAATATACTCATTTATCACTTGCTCGTCTTCCGTTTTAGTATCTATAATAGTTCTGCCTACAACAGAATTTTCTTCTGATATAATAATTTTTTCTTCTGATTCTACATTTAAAATTCCATCTTTATAGCTAAATTCCGGAAATTCGTTTTGTAAGTATGCAATTCCCTCTTTAACCATTCCATTTGCTTGATAAACCATTCCTAAGCAAAGAACTATTGCTAGAATTGCTACTATTTTTGCCATATAACTTATGGCCTTTCCTAAACCTTGTGCAGCCATATTTGGATATTTTTCAATCTTTACAATAGAGTACCATACTTTTTTGAAGAATCCTACTGGTTCTTCTTCTATTGTTTTCTTTATTTCTTCCTTTTGTTTTTCCTCGTTCATTTATCTGTACTCCCTTCTTACACTAGAGTCTACAAATTTTGGATTGATGTTTATTTTTACTTTATCTCCAATTTTAATATCTTTTCCTGTAATGTCACATGTTATATGATATGTTCCTATTCTTCCTAGTATTTTACATTTTTTATTATTTATTGTTACATAAAATTCTTGCTTCTTGAAAAAACTTTTTAATGATCCTACAAGATACCTTAATTTATCAACTGTTCTAAACATATCTCTGCCACTTTCTAAATTCATTCCATCCATATATCCAACTGGAACAATTGCCACTTTAGTTTTGTTCTTAGTTTGATAAATATTAGAATATCCTATGTTAAAACCTTTTGGTAATTCCTTTATTTCTGAAACAGCAGATTCTAAGTAAGCAATTTTTTTAAGTCCAATATTATTTTTAAAAGAAAGCCTTCCTAAAAATGCTGAACCAACTCTTACTGCATTTAGATGCATATCTCTGTATTTCAAAAATGCTGAAGAGTTGCATACGTGTAACATTCCTGTTTCTATGTCATTCATTTTTAGTACTTCTATTACATCTATAAATCTTTTAAATTGTAATTTTGTATATTTTTCGTCAAAAAAGCTAAGTGAAAAATGTGTATAGGTTCCCTCTATTTTTATATTTTCAAACTTTTTTAAAGATTCTACCATTTCGTCTCTATTTTCATACACAAAACCATATCTTCCAAATCCTGTATCTATTTTTAAGTGTGCACGTATTTTTTGTTTTTTCTCTTTTGCTATTTTTTCTGCTACTTCAATATCTTCTTTTGAACCTATTGTTATTATTATTTTATTTTCGATTAATGTTCTTACATCTTCTTCTATTGCAGTAGAAGATAACATTAAAATATCTTCTTTTATTCCAGCTTTTCTTAAACTCACTGCTTCTTTTAGAGTTGATACTGCAAAAAAGTTTATTCCATTGTCTATTAAAAATTTAGTAAATTCTACTATTCCTAATCCATAACCATTTGCTTTTACAACAGCTATGATTTTAACTGTTTTTCCGTTGTCATCTTTTCCACTTTTATTAGTATATTCTTTGATTTTTTCAATATTATGTCTTAAATCTTCTTTATTTATAACTAAAGTATTCAATTTTATTTCTCCTTTAATTATTTTGTTAGTTTTCTTTTTATTTGTCTTATTGTTCTAAATGCTTTTTCTGAGAAACGATATAATTTATAAGTAAGTGGTTTATATGGAATATATATTTCGCCTATAAATTCTGTAAATGTTGCTCCAAATCCTTGTTTAAATCTATATAATCCATATTGTGGGTGATTTTCGTCTACAACTCCTGATACTCCTCTAAAGTCGTATACATCGTCTTTTCTTGCAATTGCCATTTTTATCATTTCCCATTGTAATAGGTAATTTGGCATTAGGTTTCTATGTTCATTACTGCTTGCCCCATATAAATACCAAGTTTTATTTCCATAAAAGATTGGTATTACTCCTGATATTGGTTTTCCATCATAATATGCCATAAGTACTTTCATATGCTCTGGTCCTAAACAGTCATACATTTTTTCGAAGTATTCTAATGGTCTTATTATAAATCCATCTCTTTTTCCTGTTTCTATCATTATTCTATGGAAATCTTTTAAGTCTTCTCTTGTTCCTTCTTTTACTGTTACACCTTTTCTTCCAGCTAGACGTATATTATATCTCCATTTTTGCTTAAATCCTTTCATTACTTCTTCTTCTGTTTTTTCTTTTATGTCTAATCTAAATACATATCTTGGCTGTATTTCATCTTTAAAATCTTTTGCGTCGTCTTTTATTTTATACCCTAAATTTGTTACAATATCACGAAATGTTTCGTCTGAACTTAAAATATCTGGTTCAATTCTTAATACTATTGCTTTATATTTTTTGGCTAATTCTTTTGCACCATCTGTTAGTTGTTTCATAACTGATATATCGTGTATGTCACATACTGGACCTCTAGATGAATACATAATATTTCCAAAAATCGGCATTTTACGTATTAATACGCAAAGTGATCCTACTATATTTCCATCCTCGTCTTCTGCAAGTATTACTTCTGGTTTCCAATTTGGCTTTTTTAATTCTGCCCATTCTAATGATTGTTGGAAATTACATCTATCATGTCCTTCTAAAAACTTTTTATATTCTTTTTTCGACTCTTCACTGTCTATAAATCTCATTTTTTTATTCATTCCTCCTAATTATTATTTACATTATATCCGTATTTTACACTAAATCACAAAAATTTACAAGTAAAACTATTAATTTTAAAAAAGGAAAAAACATTTGCCATAAAAGAAAATGTTTCCAATTTTTGAGCAGTTTTTTTTTAAGTATTTTTGATATTTAAAAATATCTTATTTTCTGTGTCTCCCAAGGATTTACTCTCTAGAAAGCATTTTTAGTTCATATATAAAAAAACAACCTACAAACTTTTATAGTTAGTAAGTTGTTATAATTTGGAGCAGGTAGTGGGAATCGAACCCACGTCATCAGCTTGGAAGGCTGAGGTTCTACCATTGAACTACACCTGCATATTTAATTGGTTGTCAGAAGTTTTGGAGCAGGTAGTGGGAATCGAACCCACGTCATCAGCTTGGAAGGCTGAGGTTCTACCATTGAACTACACCTGCATTGTCTCCTCCTGACATTTATAGATTATAATGTTTTTTTTGTTTTTTGTCAATACTAATTCAAAATTTTTTTTAGTTTTTCTAATTTAATATGCAACCATATTGTTAAAAATCCCAAAATGATTGCATATGAACTTAATTTTTTATTTTTATCTTTCTCCTTTTTCATAATTTCTTTTTGAATTATGCTTATTTTTTGTTTTACTATGATTGTTTGGATGTTTAATTTTTACTCTTGGAACATTAGGTAATTTTTTCTTTGCTCTAAATTGATTTGTTCTAATATAAGTTTGAAAAGCTTTTGCTTCTTTATAAATCAATTTATTTGCCCTATTTTTATCTATTGGAACTATTATTATTCTTCCTTTATTTTTATTTTTTCTGTATTCCTTAACTTCTTTAATTAATTCTGGATCTGCATTCCCCATTATTGCTACTTTCATACCATCGTCTATTGCTTGTTTAAACATTGATAAATCATTCCATCCATTTCCTACGCACATATATCCATATTGTGGTTTAATACGATTTACTATTTCTTTTACAGCATTTCCTTTACTTATGTTTTTTTGTGCTATATCTAATCTATAATTATCTTCTTCTTTTTTTGGAAATTTAGTTTTATCCATATCAGTCCAAAATCCTAAAGTTTCAACATATTTAGAAATATTCTCCATTTCTTTTTTACTACCTGCTAATGTTACTTTAGTAATTTCTTTTGATTTTAATGTTGCTTTTTCTATGTTATCTAATAGTTTTACAGTGTTATTTTCCTCATAATATTTTTTAATATTTTCTTCGTTTGAGGCATAAATTATTCTTCCATCTGTATATCTAATTAAATTTGGATCTCCTCCATTTTTTATAAAAAACTTTATTGTTTTATTTACTTTTTTATTTTCCAATGTTTTTTTCATTATGAATTTATTTGTTAGTGTTGAATAAATATTTGCTCCATTGTCGCCCACTATAATTTGTGGTAATAATATATTTCTATCTATAAATTTCTCTTTAATATCTCCTACTGTTCTTCCTGTGATTGGAATTATCATTCCTCCCATAACCGTAATAAGCATAAATATATTGTTTAATTGTTCATCCTCTAAATCTAGTGTACCATCTTTATCTACAAACACTATAAAATCAGTCTTCTTTTGTCCTGTACTAATTTTATTATTTTCTTTTTTCACTTTCTCATCTCCTAAAGCTTTTATTTTAGGCAAGCTTTTATCAGTCCTACAAATAATGGCGCTGGTCTATTTGGTCTTGATTTTAATTCTGGATGGAACTGGCTAGCTATAAAATACGGATGTTTTTTATGGCTTATTTCAACCATTTCTACTAGCATCCCATCTGGTGATGTTCCTGATATTTTTAATCCTTCTTGTTCCATTATTTCCCTATATTCATTATTAAATTCATATCTATGGCGATGTCTTTCTGATATTTCTTTTTTTCCGTATATTTTTTTAGCTAAGCTTTCTTCTTTTAAAATGCAAGGATATGCACCTAAACGCATTGTTCCACCTTTTTTATCTATTCCTTTTTGTTCTTCCATAATATGAATAACAGGATTTTTAGTTTTTCCATCAAATTCTGCTGAATTTGCATCTTTTAGACCTAATACATTTCTTGCAAATTCTACAACTGCCATTTGCATTCCTAAACAAATTCCTAAGAATGGTATTTTGTTTTCTCTGGCATACTTAATAGTTTCTATTTTTCCTTCAATTCCTCTATTTCCAAATCCGCCAGGTACTACAATTCCATCATATTTAGATAAAATTTCTTTGGAATTTTCTTTATTTATTTTTTCTGTATCGACTAAATCTACTTTTACTTTTACTTTGTTTGCAAATCCTGCGTGATAAAGACTTTCTATTACAGATATATATGAATCTTCTAGCTTTATGTATTTTCCTACTATTGCTATTTTTATTTCTTTTTCTTTATCTATATTTCTTATGTTTTCAACCATTTCTATCCATTTTGAATTGTCTGGTATATAATTGTCTAATTTTAAATGATTACAAACTTCTCTTGCTAATCCTTCTTCTTCTAACATAAGTGGTACTGCATATAAGCAATCTGCTGTTTTATTTTGTATAACACTTGTTTTTCTTACGTTACAAAACAACGATAATTTTTCTCTAACACTATCTGGAATATCATTTTCTGTACGACAAACTAAAATATCTGGTTTGATTCCTAAACTTTGTAATTCTTTTACTGAATGTTGTGTTGGCTTAGATTTAATTTCATTTGAACCAAAAATATATGGCAATAAGGTTACATGAATATATAGTACATCTTCTGGATTTTTTTCTAGTCCGACTTGTCTAATTGCTTCAATTATAGATAAACCTTCTATATCTCCTACTGTTCCTCCTACTTCTGTGATTACAATGTCTGTATCTGTATTTTCAAATCCATAGATTCTTTCTTTTATTTCATTTGTTATATGTGGAATTACTTGTACAGTTTTTCCTAAATATTCTCCTTTTCTTTCTTTTTCTATTACTGAAGAATATACTTTTCCCATTGTTACACTAGAATTATGAGTTAAATTTTCATCAATAAATCTTTCGTAATGACCTAAGTCTAAATCTGTTTCTGCACCATCATCTGTTACAAAAACTTCTCCATGTTCATATGGATTCATTGTTCCTGGGTCTACATTTATATAAGGGTCAAATTTTTGTATTGTTATTTTATACCCTCTGTTTTTTAATAATCTGCCGAAGTGATGCTGCTGTTATTCCCTTTCCTAGTCCTGATACTACTCCTCCTGTTACAAATATGTACTTTGTATTCATTTTTTCCTCCTTTTTTACCGTATTAAAAAACAAAAGTGGACATTAATGACATTTTTACAGATGTAAATATTTTATGTTCAAATCTTTATTTGACAAATTTTATATAATAAAATTGTGTGCAATACATTTACATTATAAAAATTTTAGAAAAAATTTAATATAATATAAAAAAGATTAAAAAATCCCCTTTTTTTAAATCGGTTTTTTTTTAATCTATATTATTAGTCTAGCACTTTTTTCAGCATATTACAAGTATTATTTTATAAATTATTTTATTTCATTTGTATTTTTTATATTTAATTGTTATACTAACAATATATTTTAAATTTAGAAGGAGGAAATTTTATGCCAACACCACACAATGAAGCAAAATTAGGAGAAATTGCAAAAACTGTAATAATGCCAGGAGATCCACTTCGTGCTAAATATATTGCAGAAAACTTTTTAGAAAACTACAAATTAGTTAATAAAGTAAGAGGAATGTATGCCTACACTGGAACTTATAAGCAACAAGAAATTACAGTTATGGCTTCTGGAATGGGTATGCCAAGTATGGGAATTTACAGCTATGAATTGTTTAAATTTTATAATGTAGAAAATATTATTCGAATTGGTTCTTGCGGAAGTTATAAACCTGACTTAAAATTGTTTGATATTATTTTAGCTGATAATGTTTTTAGTGAAGGAAACTTTGCTTTGACATTAAATAATGATACTTGTCATATTGTAGAATCAAATGAGATTTTAAATAATATTATTGAAGAAACTGCAAAAGAAACTAATGTTAATTTACTTAAAGGAAATACTGTTTGTTGCGACTGTTTTGATGTTTATATGACAGATGTTAATAAATTTCTAGAAAGAGTTCCTAAAGACTTTAATCCAGTTAGTGCAGAAATGGAGGCTTTCGCCTTGTTTTATGTTGCTAAAATGTTAAATAAGAATGCAAGTTGCCTAATGAGTGTTGTAGATTCTAAATATATTAAAGAAGTCGCAACACCAGAAGAAAGAGAGCTTCGGGTTAAATAATATGATAAAACTTGCTTTGGATAGCTGTTTAAAATTACAATAACATATTTTTTCATAGCTTTAAGGCAGGAAAAAATTCCTGCCTTGCTTTGTTTAATTTTTATTTTTTTATTGATAGTATTTTATATTTCATAATTCCGGCTGGTGCATTTACTTCTACTATGTTGTTTTTCTTAGCTCCAAGTAATGCTGTTCCTAATGGTGATTCATTTGATATTTTATTTTCTGCCAAGTTAACTTCTGTTGAACCTACTATTGTATATTCTATTTTTTCGTCAAATTCCATATCTAATACTTTTACGATGTTACCTACTTGAACTGTTTCTGTGTCTATATCTTTTTCATCTATAATTTTTGCATGTCTTATTTTATTTTCTAATTCTGCTATTTTTATTTCATTTTCTGCTTGTGCATTTTTTGCCTCATCATATTCTGAGTTTTCTGATAAATCACCAAAACCTAATGCTACTTTAATTCTATCTGCTATTTCTGCTCTTTTTTCTGTTTTTAAATAATTTAGTTCCTTTTCTAATTTATTATATCCTTCTTGTGTTAATAATACTTCCTTTTCTTCCATTGTTAATTCTCCTCTCTTTAGGTGTTTATAAAAATCTTTTTCTATATTACGGTAAAAAATGTAATTTGTCAAGCAATTTTCACTTTTATTTTTGAAATTTATTTTTTATTATTGTTCTTTTAATAAACTTTTAGCTCCTCTTAAATAATCCACTCCAGAGAATATTGTTGCCACTGTTTGAACAAGTAGCATAATTGTTACTATAAAATTTAGTACTAAATCTCCTCCTTGTAATACTCCTGAGAAACATTCTCCAAATGCATTTAAATCTAAGAAGGCTAATATTATTGCTATCATTTGAGTTACTGTTTTTAATTTTCCCCATTTAGATGCAGAAATTACTTTTCCACCTTTTTCTACAGCCACCAATCTATATCCTGAAACTATAAATTCTCTTGCTAACACTATAATTGGTATCCAAGCTGGTATTTTACTCATTTCTACTAACATTATCATTGCTGATAATACCAATATTTTGTCTGCTAATGGGTCTAAGAATTTACCAAATGTGGTTATCTGATTATTTTTTCTTGCCAAATAACCATCTAATTTATCTGTTAGAGATGCAATCACAAAAATTATATCTATTATAAACCACTCTGTTGGTATTCCTAAAAATCTTCCATCTATTCCCAAAAACGGAATTATTACCATAATTGGCACTAGTATAATTCTAAATATAGTTAATTTGTTTGGTAAATTCATATTATTTCTCTCCTCTTTTAGTATTATTATTTTGCCATTTCAATTGCTTTTTGTAGTTGTGTGTCGTCTTTTTCTTCTACTGTTAGTATGTTTTCTACTGTATCAGGTAATTCTACTTTTTCGTCTGGTTCAATTCCCACTTTATTAATTTTAGTTTTATTTGGAGTTAAATATTCTTCTGATGTTATTTTTAATCCACTTCCATCTGGTAATGTTAATACTTGTTGTATTACTCCTTTTCCATATGTTTTAGTTCCTACTATTTTTGCTTTACTATGATCTTTTAATGCTCCTGCTAATATTTCTGAAGAACTTGCTGTATTTTCATTTGTTAACAAAATTATTGGCATATTTATAATTGGAGCATTTTCTGATTTTTCTATTTCTTCATTTCCGTTTTTATCTACTTCATACAAAATAATATCATCTTTTTCTAAAATGAAATCTGCAATTTCTAAGGCTTCGTCTACAATTCCTCCACCATTATTTCTTAAATCTATAATTAATGATTTTATTCCTTGTTTTTGTAATTCTTCAAATTTTGCTTTAAATTCTTCTGCTGTTCCTTCGTCAAATGAAGAAAATTCAATATAGCCTATATTTTCTTCTATTACTTTTCCTTCTACTGGATTTACTTTTATATTTTCTCTTTTTAGCTCATATTCTTTTGTTTCTGTTCCTCTTAATATTGTTATTTTTACTGTTGTTCCTTCTTCTCCTTTTATTTTATTAGAAGCTGTTGTCATTTCTTCTCCAGTATATTCTACACCGTCTACAGCTATAATGTAATCTCCTGGTTGTATTCCCGCTTTTTCTGCTGGACTTCCCTTTATTGGTGAAAGTATCATTATTTTGTTTTCCTTTGTATCTTGCACCATATAAATTCCTATTCCTACAAAGTTTCCTGTAGCATCTGCCATATAGTCTTCCATTTCTTCTTTAGAAATGTATTCTGTATAAGGATCATCTAATCCTTCTATATATCCTTTTATTGCACTTTCTTTTAATTTTTCTTCGTCTACTTCTCCTAGAAAATATTTATCTATAATTTTTCTGTATTTGTTTAGTTCTGTAGCAATTTCATTATTAGAACTAGAGCTTGATACTAGTTGCTTTCCAAATCCATCTTGGGTAAAATATTTATACATTCCTATAAATGTTACTATAAAAGTTATAAATGCTACTAAAATCATTAGCATAATTACTTTATATGTTTTTGATTTTACTTTCTTTTGCATTACTACTTTGTATCCGTTGTTATCTTCCATTTCCAGTCCTCCAAATTTAACTTGGGGCGAATCTTCCGCCCCTTTCTTATTATATGTACTTATTTTTCATTTTTAACCTATGGTAAATAATTTCTTGGATTTTTTCTACAAGAATATGTTCCAGGACTAGTTCTTACTTCAAAATGTAAATGTGGGCCTGTTGAGTTTCCTGTACTTCCTACTCTCATTATTTGTTGTCCCTGTTTTACTGTTTGTCCAGCTGATACTGTTCTAGAACCATCTTGTCCATGAGCATATAATGTATAAAGTCCGTTATAATGAGCTATAATTATATAATTTCCATAGCTTCCATTTAATCTTTCAGATGTTACTACATATCCATCTGCTACTGCATAAATTGGTTGTCCATTGATTCCTGCACTTCCAAAGTCAACAGCACCATGATATTGCCCACTAGAATAATATAAATCTGTTGTTATTTTTTTATATGCTGAAGGCACTGGATAGATAAATCCTGAACCACTTACTGGTCCCCCTCCTGTTGAACTTCCACCTCCTGAAGAACCACCGTTACCTGGTTTTTTATTTGCTTCTTCTTGTGCTTTTCTTATTGCTTCTTCTGCTGCTTTAATTTTAGCATCAATTGATTTGTTTGCTTCGTTTAATTCGTCAATTTGTGCTTGTAAGTTTTTCTCGTCTTCTGATAATTCTTGCACTTTTTGGTCTTTTTCTTTTTTTACTACTTGCAATTGTGATGTAGCACTTTTCTTAGTTGTTTTTGAATTATCTAATTCTTGTTTTTTAGTTTCTAAATCTTTTTTTGCTTGCTCTATCTCTTCTTTTTGTTTTTGAATAGAATCCAATAGTTCTGTATCTGCTGTTGCTAGCTCACTTGCTAAGTAATATTTAGAAATAAAGTCTGTAATACTTTCAGAAGATAATAGGAAGTCTAAATATGAAGTTTCTCCTGATTCTTGTATTGTTACTAGTCTTTCTTCTAATAATGTTTCTTGTTTTGAATAATCTTCTTGTGCTTCATTTAATTTTTTTTCTGATTCTGCTATTTGATTATTTAAGTCTGATATTTTCGTGTCTAACTCTGCTATTTGACTTTCATAATCTGCTATTTGTGAATCCAATTTTTCTACTTCTGATACTACTTTATTTTTTTCTGCTGTAACCGCCTCTTTTTGTTCTTCTACTTCTTTAATTTCATTTTTGTTTTCTTGCTTTTGATCATTAAGATCATTAATATTTGATGCTGCAATTACTACTGTGCTTTGTAATAGTATAATTAATATAACAAGTATTCCTAAAATTTTTAAACTTATTTTTTTCATAAGTTCCTCCTATTTTTACTTTTAATTTTTCCGTAATATTACTCTGTTTGTGTCTCTTTGTTATTGTTATCGCTAGTTGTTTCAGTTCCAGGAACCAATCCATTTGTAATATATGGCATTGGGTCTGTAACAACTCCATTTAGCCTTACTTCAAAATGTGCATGTGGTCCAGTTGAATATCCTGTTGAACCTACTTTTAATACTGCATCTCCTCTTTTTACAACTTGTCCTACTTGTACTAATATTTCTGAACCATGTGCATATAATGTAGATACTCCTCCACCATGGTCTATTATTACCATATTTCCATATGCACTATTGTAACTAGCCTTTGTGACAATTCCGTCATTGGCTGCTATAAAGTTTGCACCCATTGGTGCGCTAATGTCAACACCTGTATGTAATTTATATACTCCTGTAATTGGATGAGTTCTCATTCCGTATTTTGAACTAATTCTTGTATATCCTGGTACTGGCCAAGCTAATTCTCCCCCAATATACTTAGTATCAATTCCTTGCATTGCTAATGCTAAAATTTCTGCGTTTATTTCGTTAAACCTTGTGTTATATTCGTCAATTTTTGTTTGTATTTCTTTTTCCTCATCTGATAGTTTAGCAATAAAATTTTCTCTTACTGACTTTGTATTTTCTAGTACTTTAGCTGTTTTTGTTTGATTTGTTTTTATATCAGCTAATTGTTTTTTGTTTTCGTCTAATTTTTTCTTTGATGTTTCTATTTCTTCTTTTTTTGCTTGCATTTCATTTAACAAGTCCATTTCATAACTTGCAAGTTCTGTTACTAAAAAATAATTTGATAAGAATTCTGATATACTTTTTGAACTCAAAATCACATCTAAGTACTTTGTATCACTTGATTCATAGATAGCAATTAAACTATTATCTAGTAACTCTTTTTGTCTGTCATATTTTTCTTGTACTTCTTTTAAATTACTTTCTACCTCTTCTGCATTTTTTTGCATTTCGGCTATTTTGGCATTTAATTCGTCTAGCTCTTGCTGTGATGTAGCTATTCTTTCGTCCAATTTTTGAACTTGCTTTAAATTGTCTGATAATTCATTTTGTATATCTTCTAACTGCCCACTTGCTTCGTCTATTTGATTTTGTAATTCGTCTCTTTGTGATTCTAAATTATTTGTTTCATTATTTATTTCTTCTGCTCTAACACAAGAAAACAGACTAAAGCTACATATAACAAAAGCTAAAATCATACATAAAACTTTGCGCATGTTTTCTCCTTTATTTTAATATTATACTTTTAAATATTTTCTCATAGAGATAACACTTCCGAATCGCTCCTATTCCTATTCCTAATAGCATATAAACAAATATTATTGAATTAAACATATCTCCAAAGCTAATTAAGCTCATATTTATAACTTGCATAAATTGCGAATTTACCATTTGCTCAGCAATTAAAGTATATGCTATTCCTACTATTACTATTGATATACTACTAGCTAAAATTCCTATTATCATACCTTCTACAATAAATGGCCATCTGATAAATCCATTTGTTGCTCCTACATATTTCATAATAGAAATTTCTTTTCTTCTTGCGTGTACAGTAAGCTTTATAGTGTTTGCAATTATGAATATAGAAATTACAACTAATAAGACTAAAATTACTCCTGTTACTATTTTTATTCCATTTGCTAGGTCTATTAAAGTTGTAACTGTTTCGTCTTTGCTAGTTATTTTCTTTACATTTTCAAATGTTTGAATTTGATTTTGTACGTCTTTACTCATATTTAAATCTGTTAGGGTTACTACATAAGAAGCTGTAAAAATGTTGTTTTCTCCTTCATATCCTTCTAATAGGTCTTGTTTGTCTCCAAATCTTTCTTTCATTTGATTTAGTGCTTCTTCTTTGGAAACAAATTCGGTAGTACTTACTCCTTCTACTGCTCTTATTTTTTCTCCTAGTTCTTCTACTTGTTCTTGTGTCGCTTCATTTTTTACGAAAACCTGTATTCCTTGTGCTGATTCTACTTCTTTTACAAAATGATTAATGTTTTCTCCTAATATTAGGAAAACTCCAAATATAATCATTGTTGCACACATTATCATAAGAGATGCCCCAGTTGATTTTTTATTTTTAAATACGTTACTAAATCCTTCACCTATTAAATATCCTAATATGTTATATTTCACAATCATACCCACCTTTTTTATCATCTCTAACTATTTCACCTTTGTGAACATGTATAACTCTTTTTTTCATTTTGTCTACAATGTCTTTAGCATGTGTTGCTACTACTACTGTTGTTCCTCTCATATTGATGTCATTTAATAAATTCATAATGTCCCAAGCTGTTTCTGGGTCCAAGTTACCTGTTGGTTCGTCCGCTATTAACATTGATGGATTATTTACTAATGCTCTTGCTAATGCTACTCTTTGTTGCTCTCCTCCTGATAGTTCATTTGGGTACATCTTTGCTTTTCCACTTAGTCCTACTAGTGATAGTACCATTGGTACTTGTCTTCTAATATGTCTTGGTGTGGCTCTTACTATGTACATTGCATATGCTACATTGTCGTATACAGTTTTATCTGGTAAAAGTCTAAAGTCTTGAAATACTACTCCCATACTTCTTCTTAAATATGGTATTCTATTTGGTTTTAAAAACGTTGTATCTTTTCCATTTATAATAATGTTTCCTGAGGTTGGTTCTTCTTCTTTTAGTATTAATTTAATTAGTGTTGATTTTCCACTTCCTGAAGAACCTACTAAAAACGCGAATTCTCCTTTATCTATAACAAAATTGGCATTTTTTACAGCTTTTGTACCTGTATCATATGTCTTTGTTACGTTTCTAAATTCTATCATTTTCTATTCTCCTTACCTTTTGTATTGCTATTTTTTAGCGCAATCATTTATTCTATCTAATAATACCAATAAAGTTGTTTTTTTGCAATACTTTTTAGACCAATTTTTGATAGAAATTGTTGGTTTTTTTGCTTTTTTTGCTCATTTTCTCGTTTTTTCTCTTTTTAAAAAATTTCACAGAAAATTCACATAAAAAAGCTCCACTTTATTTTGTGAAGCTTTCTATAATATTTTTAGCAGTTATCCCAAAGTATTCCATTAATTTTTCTGCTTTTCCAGATCTTCCAAATGTATCTTTAATTCCAAGTCTTGTTAATTTTACTGGACACTCTTCGGTTAAAACTTCTGAAATTGCTGAACCTAGACCTCCTATTATATTATGGTCTTCTATTGATATTAATTTTTTAGTTTCTTTTGCACATTTTACAATCATTTCTCTATCAATTGGTTTTACACAAAACATATCTACAACTCTAATATCAATTCCTTTTTTCTTTAACTCTTCTTTTGCAATTATAGCTTGTTCTACTGTGACTCCTGTTGCAAAAACTGTTCCATCTGTTCCTTGTCCTATTTGTATAGCTTTTCCTATTTCGAAAGTTTGACCTTCTTTATAAATTTTTGCTGTTTTTGCTCTTGCAAGTCTTACATAGGTAGGTCCTTGTATTTTTGAAATTTCTTTTATTACCCATTTTGTTTGCAAATCATCTGAAGGTGAAATTACAGTCATATTTGGTAGAGTTCTCATTAATGCTAAATCTTCTAACATTTGGTGTGTTGCTCCATCTTCCCCTACGGTTACTCCTGCGTGTGTTGCACAGATTTTGACATTTAAATTTGGATAACATACACTATTTCTAATTTGGTCATATGCTCTTCCAGTAGCAAAAATTGCAAATGTGCTTGCATACGGTATTTTTCCACAAGTTGCAAGTCCTGAAGCTACTCCAATCATATTTGCTTCTGCTATTCCCATATCAAAAAATCTATTTTTAAATTCTTTTGCAAACATTTCCGTTTTAGTAGCTGTTGCCAAATCTGCATCTAAAACTACTACTTTTTCATTTTCTTTTCCTAATTCTACTAATGCTTCTCCGTAACTTTGACGGGTTGCTTTTTTATCTTCAAAATTCATTTTACCCTCCTATTTTCATTACTTTAATTCTTGGATTGCTTGTTTATATTGTTCTTCATTTGGTGCTTTTCCGTGCCAAGAAACTTGGTTTTCCATATATGATACACCTTTTCCTTTTATTGTTTTTGCAATTATACATACTGGTTTTTCTTTTATGCTTTTTGCCACTTCAAAAGCTTTTATTATTTCTTCTATATTATGCCCATCTATTTTAATTATTTGGAATCCGAAGCTTCTAAATTTTTCGTCTATTGGATATGAACTCATTACTTCTTCAATTGTACCATCAATTTGTAAATTGTTATTATCTACGATTACACAAAGGTTGTCTAGTTTATATTTGTTAGCAGCCATTGCTGCCTCCCAAATTTGGCCTTCTTCTATTTCTCCATCTCCTAATAATGCATAAACCCTATAATCTTTCTTATCTAACTTTCCTGCTATCGCCATTCCAACAGCTGCAGATAGTCCTTGACCCAAAGAGCCTGTTGTCATATCTACTCCTGGTATTTTTTTCATATCCGGATGACCTTGTAAGTTACTTTCTATTTTTCTAAATGTTTCTAATTCCTTTTTGTCAAAAAATCCTCTATTTGCTAGGCAACTGTATAAAGCTGGTGCACAATGTCCTTTTGATAAAACAACTCTGTCTCTATTTTCCCATTTTGGATTTTTTTCGTCTATATTTAATTCGTAAAAATATAATACTGTTAGAATATCTGCAATTGATAGTGAGCCTCCTGGATGCCCTGACCCCGCTTTATATACTTGCTCAATAATTCCTCTTCTTATTTTTTTTGCCATTTCTTGTAATTTTCCAATTTTAATTTTTTCCAAAAATCTCACTCTCCTTTTATTAAATTAATATAACACAACTTTTATATTTTTACTACAATAATTTTAAAAAAACCAGTTATTGCTAACTGGTTCTCTTGGTTATATACATTCGAATCTCTATAGATTTATTAAAATTCCCCGCCTTAGCCGTAAGATGTCTTGAATTTTTAAGGACCTGCTTCTACACAGGTGGGTGCCTACCTAAATACTTGTGGGCTTCTCACTATTTTATTGTGAGCTTGCACGCCATATTTGAGAGATCGGCCCCTCTTATCGTTTGTTGGTTCTAAAAATTTAAGTCTATACGCACTACGCAGGGTAAATTTATTTATTTATTTAATTTTTTCTTTCCTTAAGATATTTATATTTTAGCATACGTTTAATTTATTTACAAATTTATTTTCTTTCTAAAAAGTCCTACTTTTTTTATTTTATATATTAGTATCTTACTTTTTCGAATTCTTTCTCTCTTAATCAAGCTTTTTTATTATTTGCTTTTTGATTCTAAATATGATAAAATAAATTAACTTTTGTGGAAAGTAGAGATTTTTTCTCTACTTTTTTTGTTTTTACATTACATATAATAATATGCAGAAAAATTGCAATAGACTTCCTAGTAATATAAATAAATGAAATACTGAATGCATATATTTATGTTTTTTACCAATTCCATAAAGAATAGCTCCTATCGTATATGCAATTCCTCCTGATAATAGTAAGACGAATCCTGCTGTTCCTAATAATTTTGGTAATAATCCTATTTTTAAAACAATACACCAACCCATTACCAAGTAACAGATCATAGAAAATTTCTTAAATTTCTTTATATCTATTGAATTTAGAACTATTCCTAAAATTGCCATTCCCCATATGATTCCAAATATCATCCAACCAGAAAATGTATCATATTCTCGAATTGTACATAATGCAAATGGTGTATATGAACCTGCTATTAGTAAAAATATTGAACAGTGATCTAAAACTTGGAATACCCTTTTTGAATATCTTTTTGGGCTTAGCCCATGATATATACTAGACATTGTGTATAATACTATCATTGTAAATCCATAGATTGAACCACTTACAATTCCATATACATTTCCATTTATAGCAGCAAATACAACACATAATACTGTTGCAACTACTCCGAAGTACTGCTCCTACAATATGCGAAGTCATATTAAATATTTCTTCTCCCTTTGTATACTTTGGTAATATTCTATCTTTTAATTTTATTCTTTCCATTATTATCCTCACTTTTTTGATTATTATATCACATTCTTAAATTTTTGCAACAAGAATAGCAGGCAATTTTTTCCATTTTTTTGCGATTTTTCTCTGTTTCTGCTTTCGATATTTTTTCTATATTTAAATAGAACAGGTTTGCCCTGTCCCTTTGTTACAAAAAAATAAGATAAGGAAAATATCCTTATCTTTTATGATTTCGCACAATAATAATGTCCAACATCAACCTCGTTGGTTATGTGTTTCCAAACATAGTCACCTTGTTTAAACATTGCTTGGAACACAACATTGTCTGGCATCCCAGTTTCGACTTCTCCACGGAGATACTTTTCTACATTTCTCTTCGTTCTTTCGTCAGATTTTTTTGACCAGGAACCGTCCCAAGTTGGTTGATATTGCCCTGGTTGGAAAACAACTTCTTTTATTGTATCTGGAAAATATTCACTTTTTACTCTGTTTTCTGCTACATTCATAACACAAAACTGATCTAAGTCCGGATAGTAATAATCTCCTGCTTCTCCTGTTACTAGTTTTAACATTAAAGTATAATATTCCTTATATAACTTGTCCGCATAATCTTGAGATTGTTGTAATTTTTTTACTAGTTCCGTATCATTAGAAGAAACCTTATTTCTTCTATCAGAAACAAATTCATAAGTTTTTATTGTTAATCTAGAATATTATGATTCTTCAATATTTAATTGTTCCTGAATTTCGTTGATTTGACTTAATAACTTGGTACAAGTTTCATATCTTTCCTGATACTCTGGAAGTTCTTTTTCAACTTCTGAAATGTAAGTTGTAAAACTTACGTAAGCTTCTTGTGCATTATTATTGTAGCGGTTTGCATCACTGCAAACTTCTGCTTTAACGGCTTTACTTGCCATCAGAATTACCTCGTTTGAAGAAACTTCTGCTTGTGAAAATTTAAGATCAATATTGCTATATAAGCTATGTACAGCTATTTCTTCCCTTTGCAATTGTTCTTGTAAATTTTCCAATCTTTGCTGAAGTTTCATTTCTCGAAATTCATTGAACACTGCTAGTGCTCCTATCGAGATTAAAAAAATATAAATAAGTTTTTTATAATTTTTTGTTAACCGAGGCAATCTGTTTATGGTTCGCACTCGAGAACCACCCCTTTCTGCATAAAATATGCAATTATATTATACAATATTTTATGTAAATTTTCAATTTTTCTGTTATTTTAATCATTATTTTTTATCTTCTCACATTTTGAATATGAATAAATCTAATTTTTTTATAAATATATTCTGAAATTGATTTATTGTAAGTATCAAATGTATGTGAAGCAATTTTTATGCCATACAAATTGAATCTATTTTCAATATTTACAATCACCAAAGTATGTTCAAATTTATAGCCATCAAAAGATAGTTGAACAATATCTCCTAATTCAAGTTCTTCTTGTTTTGCGACTCTTCCATATGGTCCAAAACCTTTATTATTAATCAAAAAATTGTATAAAAATTCTACTCCACTCCAAGAAGGTGATTTATTGTTTCCATTAATATAATACCATCCTGTATTTTTGGCATAGTTCATTATATTACTTCCTATCTCTATAAATGAACGATTATCTCTCGATATCTCCATTTATCTTATTTTTTTATTTTATATTAATTAAA
>CALXCC010000003.1 GCA_944386705.1 uncultured Clostridia bacterium
GATTTCGTCTACATCGAAATTATATATTAGGGGGTATTTTGTTGTCAAAGTTCATTTTCATTTATTACAGGATGCTTCATATATACATTGAGAAACAAAGCTAGTACAATCTCCACCAACGGAATCAAAATTGTAATATTTAGGATTTCGTGCATATACCCATTTCTTAGCATATTCTAAAACTTTTTGTCTATTGTATTCTACCTCTTTCAATTTGTATTCTCCTTTTATTTTCCAACAACCAGTCCTTGAAAAATTAATTTAAAAGTTAACTGCTCCTATATAATTTCCATCTATTTGTATACTTTTCATTAGTACCTCTTTTATAATGTATTAGTATTAGAATGTCCATTATACTACTAATTCCTTTGAAATTAGTCACTTACGCTAAAGGCATTGCATAAGTAATTTATTGTATCGATATAATAAAAAAACAGCTTTTTTAAGCTGTTTCCTTTTCTTTATTTTGAGGTTTTTGTCTCTTATTTTTTTTAATATCTATTTTTTCTTTGTTCTCATTTTCAACTATTTCTGGTCCCTTATTTTCTGTAACTGTTGCCTTAGTAATAATACATTTTTCTATATTTGGATTAGAAGGTATTTCAAACATAATATCTCTCATTATTTCTTCAATTATAGAACGTAAACCTCTTGCTCCTGTTTTTCTTTCGATCGCTTTATCTACAATTGATTCTAATGCTTCTTGTTTAAATATTAATTCTACACCATCTATTTCAAATAGCTTTTGATATTGTTTTACCAATGAATTTTTAGGTTCTACTAATATTTTTATTAAAGCTTCTTTGTCTAAGTCTCTTAATGTTGCTATAATTGGTAGTCTTCCTATAAATTCTGGTATTAGTCCAAATTTTAATAAGTCTTGTGGTAGAAGTTCTTTAAAAATTTCATATTTACTTACATCTTTTTGACTTTTTACTTGTTTTCCAAATCCTATTGCTTTTTCTCCAGTTCTATCTCTTATGATATTTTCTAATCCTTCAAATGCTCCTCCACAGATAATTAAAATATTTTCTGTGTTGATTTGTATTAGCTCTTGGTTTGGATGTTTTCTTCCTCCTTGTGGTGGTACAGATGCAATAGTTCCTTCTATTATTTTTAGTAATGCTTGCTGTACACCTTCTCCACTTACATCTCTTGTAATTGATGGATTTTCAGATTTTCTTGTAATTTTATCAATTTCATCTATATAAATTATTCCTTTTTCAGCTTTTGCTACATCTCCGTCTGCTGCCTGGATTAATTTTAACAAGATATTTTCTACGTCTTCTCCTACATAACCTGCTTCTGTTAAGGTTGTTGCATCTGCTATAGCAAACGGAACATTTAGTATTTTTGCTAAAGTTCGTGCAAGTAGAGTTTTTCCGCAACCTGTTGGTCCTAAAAGTAGGATATTACTTTTTTGTATTTCAATATCATCTTGTTTTGCACTTTCTTCGTGTGCTATTCTTTTATAATGATTATATACTGCTACTGATAGAGTTCTTTTTGCATCTTCTTGACCAATTACATAATCATCTAATATTTGTTTTATTTCTTTTGGACTAGGAATATTATTAATTTCATTTAATGTATATCCTGCTTTTTCTTCTTCATATAACTCTGCTTCTATTATACTATTACAAAGTTCTACACACTCATCACAGATATATACTCCTGGTCCTGCTACTATTTTTCTTACATTTTCTTGTGCTTTGCCACAAAATGAACATCTAACACTTTTTGGTTTTACATCATTCTTTGCCATAAATCTCTCCTTTTGAAACATTTTTTATTTTCTTTTGTCCATAATGCCATCTATTAATCCATATTTTAATGCTTCTTCTGCTGTCATATAATTATCTCTTTCTGTGTCTTTTTCAATTGTCTCAATTGATTGTCCTGTTCTTTCACTCAAGAATTTATTTAATTTCTCTCTTGTTTTTACTAAGTGATCTGCATGTATTTTTACTTCTGTTGCTTGCCCTGAAATTCCGCCACCACCGATTAATGGTTGATGTATTAGTATTTCTGCATTTGGTGTTGCAAATCTTTTTCCTTTTTCTCCTGCAGCTAAAAGTGCTGCCCCCATACTTGCTGCCATACCAATACATATAGTAGATACTGGACAAGAAATATAATTCATTGTATCTATTATTCCCATTCCATCTGTTATAGATCCTCCTGGTGAATTGATGTATAAACTGATTTCTTTATCTGGATCTTCTGATTCTAAGAATAATAATTGTGCTATGATTAAACTTGATGTTGTTGGGTTTACGTCTTCTCCTAAAAATATTATTCTATCTTTTAATAATCTTGAGAAAATATCATATGATCTTTCTCCTTTGCTTGTTTGTTCAATAACATATGGTACTAAACTGTTTTTTTCTAACATATCTTTCCTCCTTATTATTTTAATATTTATTTTAGTTTTAGTTTATAAGTTTATCTTTTTGTGTTTTTCATATTTTTCTTTTATATTATATATTATTTATATATATTTTCAAAAAAGTTGGAGTTAAAATTTAACCAATAAAATTTCCACCCCAACCTTTCTTAATTAATTATTATTTTATTTTTGCATTTTCTACTAAGAAATTAATAGCTTTTTCTGATTCTAATCCTTGTTTTACATAGTTTTTAACATTTTCATTTTTTAAGAATTCTTCATCATTTTCTTTTCCGTAATTTTTAGCCATTTCTTTCATTTTCTCTTCTATTTCTTTATCTGTTGCTTTTATTTTTTCCGCTTTTATAACAGCTTCTAGAGCTAATCTTGATTTTATTGCTTCTATTGCTTGAGGTTCATACTCTTTTCTCATTTCTTCTTGAGTTTTTCCCATCATTTGAAGGTATTGTTCTAATTTTAGTCCTTGGTATGATAAACGATTTTCAATATCTTTTAACATATTGTCAATTTCCATTTCTATCATTCCTGATGGAATTTCTACTTTTATATTTTCACAAACTGCTTTTATTACAGCATCTTGTGTTTCATATTTTGCTCTTTCTTCATTTTGTTTTTCTTTTTTTGCTTTGATGTCTTCTTTTAATTCTTTTAAAGTATCAAATTCACTTACATCTTTTGCAAATTCGTCATCTAATTTTGGTAATTCTTTTTTCTTGATTTCGTGAACTTTTACTTTGAATGTTGCATCTTTTCCAGCTAATTCTTTTGAGAAATATTCTTCTGGGAATTTTACGTTTATATCTTTTTCTTCGTCTATTTTCATTCCTATTATTTGGTCTTCAAATCCTGGAATGAATGTGTTGCTTCCTATTTCTAAGTCGTGGTTTTCTGCTTTTCCACCTTCGAAAGCTACTCCATCTACAAATCCTTCGAAGTCTATTGTAGCAATATCTCCACTTTCTACTGGTCTATCTTCAATAGAAATTAATCTTGAGTTGTGTTCTTGCATATGTCCTAATTCGTGGTTTATGTCTTCGTCTGATACATTATACTCAATTTTTTTAATTTCTATACCTTTATATTTTCCAAGTTCTGCTTCTGGTTTTGTTTGCATAATAGCTGTAAATATTAGGTCTTTTCCTTTTTCGATTTGTGTAACTTCTATATCAGGTCTAGATACTACTTCTAGTTTGTTTTCTTTTACTGCTTCTTCTAAAGCTTCTCCTGCTACTTCATTGAATGCATCTTCAAAGAAAATTTCTTTTCCGTAGTACTTTTCAACTATTTGCATTGGAGCTTTACCTTTTCTAAATCCTGGTATATTAAAGTATTTAGCACTTTTAAAATATACCTTTTTTATAGCTTCATCAAATTTTTCAGCCTCAACTGTTATTTTTAATTTTACTTCATTTGCATTTTTTGTTTTTTCTACTTTACAATTCATTTTTTTCAATCCTTTCTTTTATTCATATAGCTTATTTATTATACCACATTTTTCCTATTTTGCAAGGAATTTTTTATAATTTTCAAAAAATACTTGTTTTTTTTCTATTTTTATGATAAACTTGTTAACAGTCAATTTATTTAAGAAATTTAGGAGGTGCAATTTAGATATGGCAAAATGTGCAATTTGTGAAAAACAAGCAAGTCATGGAAATAAACTTAGCATTACTCGTTCTCATATAAGTAAAAGATCACCACGTACTTGGAAGCCAAATTTAAGAAGTGTTAAAGCTGAAATTAATGGTGATGTTAAAAGAATTTATGTATGCGCTAAATGTTTAAGAGATGGAAAAGTAAAAAGAGCTTAATTTAAATTGAGACAAAAAGTTTGCTTTAAAAAGCGCTTTGATAAAATAGTGCCACCATAACGGAGGTGCTATTTTTTATGCAGTTAGCATTTTCTTAAAAAAATCCATTTACTATTTTAAAAAAAGTATGTCAAAATCGACATACTTTTTTACTTAATAATATAATTTTATTTAATTTTTTAATACTCATATGGAAGATTTTAATTTTTCCAAAATTTTAGTTCACCCATTCTAGATGTTGGTACATAACCTGCTTCTGCTTTAATTACATCTGGGATTCTATTTACTACACTTGCGCAAGTTAATTCTACTGTTGACGGTCTATTTATAACTAAGGTTGTGTTTGGCTCTCCTTCTATTGTCCATTCATTTTTGTCAAAGTCTTCTTTTGAATATACTTTTCCTATACATTGTGTTTCAAGTGTTATTCCCTCTTCTGTTTCAGTTGTAACAACTGCACTCATTCCTGTTGCATCTCCTGCTTTTATTGTCATTTTCAATGTACTTGAATCTATATCTTCTTTATAAGTTTGAGGTATTGTTTCTTGTCTTTGAGATTTTACTGTTAGTCCTAATTTGTCACATAACCAACCATTTACATTCCACATATATGATGGTAAATAATCTCCTCTTTCTATTAACGCTTGTCTTTCTTGGTCTGAAATTTTATCTACTGACGCTACTTGTTTTTCGAATTCTTCTAATGTTAATCCAGCTCCATGAGCTTTTGCCAAGGCTATTCCATAGTCTTCTACATTGTAACTTGAGCTTCCTTTTATTTTTGTTATTTTATGTGTTGATCCTGCTATGCTTGTTACTAATTGTCCCCAATATATATCTTGGTATCCACTTCCTGTTATTGTACAGCCGGTTTGTTTTGCTAACTCATCTAATTTTTTTGTTATGCTTGGATTTGAATTCATTGGATAAAATGCTTCTTCACATGTTGTAATTGCGTTAATACCTAGCTTTGCACATAACATTAATGCATCTTCTGTTTCTTTTATTAAGCTCATTGTCGTTACTATTGCTACATCTGGTTTTGTTTCTTTTAATAAATTCTCTGCTTCTGCCACCGAAACAACTTTAACTCCCTTATTTTCTGTTCCCATGATTTCGCCTATGTCTTTTCCAATTACTTCCGGATTTACGTCAATAGCTCCTACTATTTCTGCTCCTTTTTCATAAACATATCTCATCGTATATACACTCATTTTGCCAGCTCCATATTGAACCACTTTGATTTTCTTTTCCAAAAAAATCACTCCCTCCACTATAAATATTTTTTATGCTTTAATTATTATGTACTTTAAATTACGTTTTTATTCTTGCGCTTATTTTATTTTTAGTATCTTTTATCTATATTTTTTAATTTTCTTGTTCTAAAAAATATTTAAAAACTTCAGCACATCTACTAGATGATAATTTTAAGTTTTCGTCGAACGTTTTTGCATTTTCTCCATCTGGTGTATCTGAAACACTTCTAATTGCTATAAATGGAATATTATTTAAATAACATACTTGTGCTATTGCACCACATTCCATATCCACTACATCTGCTTTAAATTTGCTTCTAATTTTATCTTTCATATAAATTTCTGTACAGAAAATATCTCCTGTTGCAACTATTCCCACTTTGACATTGTATTTTTTTTCTGGTATTTCTTTTATTCTTTTTTCAAGTTTATTCACTATATCTCTATCACATATAACACTGTTTCCTACTCCTGTTATATATCCCTTACTATGTCCAAAAGCTGTAATATCAAAATCATGTTGTACTACTTCTTTTGCAATTACAATATCTCCTACTTCTAGACTATTGTTTATTGCTCCTGCTACACCTAAATTAATTACCATATCTACTTTAAAATGGTCTAATAATACTTGTGTAGTTCTTGCAGCATTTACTTTTCCTACCCCACTTTGAGTTAAAATGCATTTTTTTTCATCTATTTTTCCTATATAAAACCTTAAGCCATAAATCTCTTTTATTTCAAAGTTTTCAAATAGTTCTTGAATTGCTTCTTTTTCCTCTTCCATTGCTACTATAATTCCTAATTTATTCATTTAATACCTCCTTTTATTGTGTTTATTATATATTAATAATATTTTTTCTTCAACTTTTATTTGTACAAACATTAATAAAATTTTATAATGAGACTTGCATCATTTTACTTTTTAGGTTAATATAATAAAGTATATTGAAAGAAATGCAAAAAAAAATTAAAAGAAAGGAGTTATTTTTTATAGTTACAGCGCCTGGACATTACAGTTTTAGTAATGTTGACGAGGACTAAAGTTATCGAAAGATTCGGCGGATGCTTTAGTGGCTTTGCTTAAGGTCATAGTATTAATTTTAAAAAGCAGTAGAAATATTGTAACAAAGAATTAATACGATTAGGCTTTATTTTGCATACTTTCAATTCCAGATTTTAAATTTTAAGGAGGATTTTACAATGTGTGGAATTGTAGGTTACATAGGAACAAAAAAAGCTAGTCCTATTTTAATTAACGGACTTCTAAGATTGGAATACAGAGGCTACGACTCTGCTGGTATTTCAACTATTGAAAAAAATGAAATTTCTATTATGAAAAACAAAGGAAGAGTCAAAAATTTATATAATTTACCAGGGATTGACGATTTAGAAGGAACAATTGGTATTGCTCATACAAGATGGGCAACTCATGGAAAACCTTCTAAAGAAAACTCTCACCCTCATATGGATAATAGTAAAACTTTTAGTGTTGTTCATAATGGAATTATTGAAAATTACAATGAATTAAGGGAATTTTTACAAAACAAAGGGTACACTTTCTATTCTCAAACAGATACTGAAGTTATACCAAATTTGATACATTATTATTATACAAATGATTCTAAAAACGATTCTTTAAAATTATTGCGCGCCGTAAAAAATGCATGTACTGATTTAAAAGGAAGCTTTGCTTTAGAAATTATTTGCAGAGAATCACCAGATAATATGATTGTCGTTAGAAAAGATAGCCCTCTAGTTATCGGAAAAGGTGATGGAGAAAATTATATTTCTTCAGATATTCCAGCTATCCTTTCTTTTACCAGAGAATTTTATCTTTTAAATGACTTAGAATTTGTTGTTTTATCTAGAAATGATGCTAAATTCTATGATAAAAATTTAAACCCAATTGATAAAAAAGTTCAAACTATTGAATGGAATGCTGCAAGTGCTGAAAAAGACGGATTTGATGATTATATGTTAAAAGAAATTTATGAACAACCTTCTGCAATTCGTGAAACAATTGGTGCAAAATTAAATGAAGGTTCAAAATGTGAATTTGAAGAATTGAATTTTAGCAAAGAATACTTAAAAGGACTTAATAAAATCTATTTAATTGCTTGTGGCACTGCTATGCACGCTGGTTTAGCAGGTAAAGTTATGATCGAGCACCTTTGCAAAATACCTACAGAAGTAGATATTGCTTCAGAATTTAGATATAGAAATCCTTTAATTGATGATAAAACTTTATGTATTTTTATTTCTCAATCTGGTGAAACGGCAGATACTATCGCAGCTTTAAAACTTTCTAAAGCAAACGGTGCTAAAACACTTGCTATTAGTAATGTTATTGGAAGCTCTATTACAAGAGAAGCAGATTACTCTATTTATACACATGCTGGACCAGAAATTGCAGTTGCTTCTACAAAAGCTTATACTTCACAAGTTATGTTACTTGCAATCTTAGCAATTTACTTTGCTGAAACTTTAGAGTTATCTTTAAATGAAGTAACTGATTTAAAAAAGGATATTTTAGAATTACCTAAAAAAATAGATGAAACTTTAAAATGTTCAGATAAAATTAAGAGTTTTGCTAATAAAATATATCAAGAAAAAGATGTATTTTTCCTTGGAAGAGGTATTGACGAAACAGTTGCAAGAGAAGCTTCTTTGAAATTAAAAGAAATTTCTTATATACATTCTGATAGTTATCCAGCAGGAGAATTAAAACATGGTCCAATTGCTTTAATTGAAAATGGAATAACTGTTATTAGCATAATGACTGATCCTAAATTAGTTGAAAAAACAGTAAGTAATATTCAAGAAGTTATAACAAGAGGTGCAAAAACTTTAGTTGTTACCAACCAAGATGTTGATGATAATATGTTTGATTATGTAATTCATATTCCTAAAACAAATACATTTATCTCACCTATCTTATCTATACTTCCTCTTCAATTATTATCTTACTATGTTTCAAAGGAAAAAGGATTAGATGTTGATAAACCAAGAAATTTAGCTAAATCTGTAACAGTTGAATAATTTTAAAAGATAGAAGCATTAAAACTTCTATCTTTTATTACTTTAGTAGAATTTTACATACTATTTTTCTAAAACATAAAAATCTATTTTATCCAATCAATAATTTTATGATAATCAAACATACGACTCCTGGTAATCCTAATAATCCAATTATAATACTAGTAAAAAAGTTTAATCCTATATGGAATCCAAATGTTCCTCCAATTAAATTAATGATATATATAACTACTCCACCCAAAATAGAGTTTATAACTAATTTTAGAATTTTAGTAAGTGGTACAATAAAGATCCTACCAAATATAAAAATAAAGCAAATACAAGCTAAATATGTAATAATATTAATATCCATCCTTTTCAACTCCAAATAAAAAATGATAATAATTTCTTATTACCATTTGTATTCTTAAATATGGACAAATATTACTTTTATACAGCTTCTTCCTCATCAAATTTAAACTTTTTATCATTTATCATATCAACTTGTATTCCCTTTAATTTTGCAATTTTAATAAGATAATCTAATTTAGCTTGATTTGCTTTTATCTGATACACATAATAGTCTACTAATTCTTCTTGTGCATATTCAAAGTTACAATTATCTCTTTTTAATTCTTCTCTTGTTTTTATTATAGTTTTTATTAATTCTATCTCTTTTTCCATTTCCGTCTTTTCTACTATCTTTTTTTCTTTTACATATTCTTCTTGCATCGAATTTCCCCTTTACTTTTTTATTTTATTATATTCTACTATTATTTAATTTATTCAAAAAATAAGATTAATTTAGTGAAAACTCTTGTTTTTTTGGCGATTTTATAGGATAATATATATGTATGATTTTAACGTAAATGAAAGGGTTTTTTTAATGAAATTTATTGATAAATTTTTAAAAGTTTTAAATACAGATAGAAATACATTTGCAACATATGTTTTAACTTTAATTTCAGTTTATTTAGCAGTAGATAGAATAGTAGAAATGTTACTGATGATTTTTACCGGTGTCTCTTATTCATATTGGGGACCAATTGAATATACTTTAGCACTAGCTTGTCCTGTTTTTGCATTTTTATTTTCTGGGCAATCTAAGTTTGCCAGCTCAAAAATGAAAAAGGTTACATTATTTTATGTATATATAATAGGTTTATATATAATAGCAATTTCTATGTTTACTCAGTGGCTAAATATGGGAGCTTGGCTATTATTACTATCAGTTCCAAATTACGTAGAAATAATTACTGAATTTTCAGACTTAGTCACACCTGCAATGGTTAGTATTTCACTATATTTACCATTAGTTACAATTTTTCCATTATTTAAATGGTTATACTTTGGTGTTAACGATAATCAAGATCGAGTACGTTCTATTTGGGATTATGGTGGAATTAGTTTAGCAAATAAAAAAGAAGGAAAAGGTCCTTATACTTGCGAAGTCTACCTATGTTACGACTATGAATACTCAAACACAGTTACTATTCCTGAATCATCACGTTATCAATCTCTATTTGTTTGTGGTGGTTCTGGTTCAGGAAAGACATCTTTAATCTATGAACCATTATTTGCAAGAGATTTAGAGAAAAAATATTTCTTTAAAGAAGTTTCTAAAGAAATGGGATTTACTGCTTTAAAAACTAATATCGCAAACTTAAAAGCTCCTTATGATAATGATTATTTAAATACAAATTTTAATTTAAATATGTTAGTTCCAGTCAGTGGTAAAGAAAATGTTTATAAAGCTTATATGAAAAAAATGATATTGGGCTCTCTTGGAGATGATATTGTTTATAAAAATATTGGACTTACATTAATGTCCCCTGATTACGAAGAAATTAGTCATATGATTGATGTTTGTAAAAACTTTGGAATTCCTTATAATATAATTGACCCAAATAATCCAAATTCACTTGGCTTAAATCCTTTTGTATATGACAATTCTTCTAAAATTGCAGTTACAATTTCATCTATTATTAAATCTATGTACAATACATCTCACAGCGATGTAGATGAAGCTTATAAAGAAGATATAGTAATACAAGCAATTGAAAATTTAGCTATTCTTCTAAAAGAAATGTACCCTCAAATGAATGAAGGAAAACTTCCTAACCTAGAAGATATGCTAAAAATGTTTACTAATTTCGAATTAATTGAAAAAATGTGTAAAATATTAGAACATAATGAAGAACTAAAAGAAAAATATAATGTATTATTAACTTATTTTAAAAAGAATTTTTACAAAGATGCGCCAGGAAAATCTAATATGGAAAAATACATTTATTCTGTTATAAGTCAACTAGATAATTTATTAAGAATTCCTGGTATAAAAAATATTTTATGCAATAGACATAACAATTTGAACTTTGATAAAATGTTAGAACAAGCAGAAGTAACTTTTGTTTGTACAAGGCGTGGTGATTTAGGAGCTACTGGTCATAAAGCCTTCGGATTATTCTTCTTAATTGCTATGCAAAATGCTGTACTTAGAAGACCTGGTATTGAGGCTTCTAGAGTTCCACATTTCTTATACATTGACGAATTTTCTGATTTTATTTGTAGAGATACAGAAGCAATGTTTACAATGTATAGAAAATACAAAGTTGGAAATATAATCTCTACTCAAAATTTACAACAGTTAGAAACACCTAATTTGCCTGTAAATTATAGAAATACTATTCTTTCAAATTGTGCTAGTAAAATATTTACTGGTAATGGAGCTGTTGATGAATTAGAATGGTGGTCAAAAGAATTTGGTAGTCATAGAGAGTGGTCATTTAGTAAGAGTATGAATATGGATAAACTGGAATATGACCCTAAAGTTAGTGGCGTTAAATGGGAGTTTGTTTCTAATTTTAAGGCTGGAAAACTTCAAACTTTAGGTGCAAAAGAATGTGCTTATAAAATTAGAGGAAGTAATGGTAAACCAATGGTTGGTCTTGGAAGACTTAATTTACTAGAATCAAAATATAAAGAACCACATAAAGTTAAAACTTATGATTTTGGAAAATATTCTGATAGTGTAACAACTGCAACAGAAGATGACACTTCTTCTGCAAAAAGAAAATTTGATTTTAAACATATGGATTTTAAAGATAAAGATACAAATGAAATTAATCCTATCCAAATAGATAATACTGATTCTAATTATTCATTTGATACACAAGACCCAATTGTTTCTAATTCTAAAAAAGGATTTTTTGGAAAAAAATAATTAGCAAAAAATCCAGTATATTTATATTAATATACTGGATTTTTTATTTTATTTAAAAGCTAATTCCTATTAATTCTATTACAATTCCTGATATCACGCCTATAGAATAAAGCAACGCTGTAATTTTAATATTTTCTTTGATTCCCTTATTTATCTTAAACAATACTGCAAGTCCTACTCCCGCTCCAACTAATAATCCTGAAATCATAGTTGCAGCTGTTATTACATTTTCTAAGTATAATTGTGTTAATATAACTGAAGCCGCACAATTTGGTATTAATCCAATTAGTCCCGCAATTATTGGTCCTAATATTGGGTTTAACTGTATGAAATTTGCTAATGTGTCCTCTCCTATGAAATGTATTATTGTATTAATTATTAATGTTATTAATAATATAAAAATAAAAATATGTATTGTATGTTTTAATGCTGATTTAAAAATTCCTTGTTCGCAGTGGCAATGTTCTTTTTCGCATAAGTCAACTATTTTTTCGTCTTGTTCTTTATTTTTCAATCTTAAAACAAAATCTATTATAAATCCTGCTACCATACCTATTAATAATTTTATTCCTAAAATTTTAATAATTGTAATTGCTGGTACAGCTTCTGATATAAATATTGGTAGCATTTCGTCTGATGTAGATAAGTATACAGCAATTAATGTTCCAAGTGTTATTACTCTTGCTGCATATAGGTTGGTTGCTGAAACAGAAAATCCACATTGTGGAAATATTCCAAGTATTGATCCTATTGCTGGTCCAAATTTTCCAGATTTTTTTATTGCTTTTTTTGCTTTATCACTTGTTTTATGCTCTATATATTCCATTATTAAATAAGTAATAAATAAAAATGGCAGTAATTTTATGCTATCTATTAATGCATCTTCTAAAACTTCTAACATATTTTTCTTCTCCCTTTTTTTCGTCTTTTTATGATAACACATTTTTTTCCAAAAGTAAAGAGCCACTATAATCTAGTGGCTCCGGATTTTTTACTGATATTAATTAAGATGATGCTTTTAATAAATCTTCTGAGAAATTCATTAAAAGCATTTTTCTCTAACTGCTCTTTTTGAATTTTAAACCTCCTAAAAGGAGTTTTTTGTTCAATTTCTTCAAATCCACAGATATGTATGGATTTTAAATTTTGAGCTGTACATTGCTTTTCTTTTAAAGCAATGGTTATAACATTTTGATCACCTTTATCGTCAAAAAAGCGATCAAAATCTATCTTTAATGCATTTAATATCAGTGATACGTAAGAATACTCCATAAAATCCTCCTATCTTTTGTAGAATTATATTATACACCTTTTTAGGAGAATTGTCAATTTATGTTAAGTTTTTAAGTTTCGGTATTTTTAGAAAAATTGCAAAATGTTATCCACAGAATTATGAAATTTCTGTGAAAATAAAGAAAAAACCTCAATATTTTGATATAGTTTACTTACAAACAAAAAAACTTTACTAAACAAAATATTGGAGGTTTTTTCTATGTATAATTTTACCACAAATACTTATCAAATGAAAAGAGATATCATTAATTTTTCTAAAAAAATTTGTAGTGATTCCAGCAAACCTCAAACTAAGTTTGTTACTGATATGATTTATGGCATTTCAAAATCAAAAGATATCTTGCTATCCAGTATTGCTGATGCTCTTGATGAAGATATTAAAAAAATTAATACCATAGAAAGACTTAGTGATAATCTAGCTTCTGATATTGATTCTTCTATTGATGATAGATACTGTAATTTAGTAATGGATTCTTTGGGTGATACCCCTGTATTTTTAGTCGATGATAGCGATGTCATAAAACCTCTTGGACAAAAATTTGAGGATTTAGGTATTGTTAGAGATGGATCTAGTAGGAAAAAGAGCTATGAAAAGGGATATCATCATACTGAAATAGTTGGTTTAACTAAAAATATGAAACAACCTATTAGTATTTTTTCTAAAATACATTCTTCTACTCAAAAAGACTTTGTATCTGCTAATAGTATTACATATGAAGGTCTAGATAAAATCATCTCTTTGTTGAACAAAAGAAATTTAAAAGGTAGTTTCGTTCTTGATAGAGGCTACGATAGTAATGATATTTTTAATTATTTCTTTTCTAAAAATCAATATTTTACGATAAGATTAACAGAAAAAAGAAAAGTATATTGTAATCATAGGTGGAATAAAGTAACAACATTAAGAGATTCTTTCAAAGGAAAAATAAAGATGAAATTAATATTTCAAGGAGAAGAAAAGGAATGCTTTGCTAGTGTAACTAAAGTACAGATAACAGCAAAGAAGAAATGGATAAATGTAATATTTGTGTATGGCTTAGGTGATACTCCAATGATGATAGCAAGTAACATTCCAATAAAAAGTAAAGAAGATGTAATAAAGATTATTAGACTTTACATGAATAGATGGAGAATTGAAGAATATTTCAAATTTAAAAAGCAAGAATATCATTTTGAAAATTTTAGAGTTAGAACTTTAAAATCAATAAATAATTTAAACAAAATGCTTACATATACAATAGGCTTAATTGCATTACTCAGTGAAAAAATAGGAAAAAGAGAATTTGTAAATGATATAATAAAACGCTCCAAATCATTAAAAGATAATATATATCTATGGTTTTATCAAATCGCAAGAGGAATATATAATATACTAAAAATGGCAAAAAATGGAATAAAAAATTGGGAATATGTTCGAAAACAAAAGGTATATGATGGGCAACTTTCTCTGTTATGAATCTAATTACATAATATGGTAACAACCTAATTTTAATTAGGTCTATTAAATGATGTTAAAAATAGTAGGACTGGTAAAAAATGTTTCAATATATACATATTTTACCAATTCTACTATTTTAATAAAATTATTTTTGCAAAAAACCGAAACTTAAAATGTTAAGTTATCTTCTTCTAAAGCATCCTGAAATACAACCTGTTCTTCCATTATCATTATTATTTGGTATTACATTAATTCTTGCTGTAATCCCATTTCTATTGTTGCAATTTCCATTGTTATTTCCTCTACAGCAAATATTACAATTACAATTATTATTATTGTTATTATTTGAATTAATTGTCAATAAATCATTGCTATTGCCATTACATCCATTGCTAGAAATTGTTAGTAAATTTCCATCTTCTGAATTTCCACAAGTACTGCTTATTGTAAGTAATTGATTCTCATTTTTCCTATTCTGGCACCACGAATTTCTTCTAGTTCTTCTGCAATTATCATTATCAGAATTATTATTGCAATTGCTATCACAGTTATTATCACACTCTCTTAGTCGCCTTAATATTCTATGAATAATGCAAACTAATGTTGCCGTTATAAAACTAATTATTGTATATATAATTGTTGCAATCAAGAAAAGCAAATTTCCTACAATAAATGTGAAAACCAAGAAGATTGCAAATATAACTAAAGCTACTAGCACTGGAGATTTTAAAACTTTTTGTAGAGCTATTGAAATAATTATTGTTGCAATTGGCAAAGCAAAAAATATAAGTAAAATTTCCATATCCTTCTCTCCTTTATTCTTTTACTATATTTTATGCTTTGCTTTTCAATTTGGTTAACAAAATATCAACTAATAATTCACTTCTACTAAATATAATCCTTGTGGCGGTAAGGTTTTCCCAGCATTTTCTCTATTTTTAGACTCTATTATTTTTTCTATTTCTTCTGGCTCTATTTTTCCTAGCCCTACTTCTACTAAAGTTCCACTAATAATTCTTACCATATTATATAGAAATCCATTTCCTGTTAATTCTATCCAAATTCTTTTATTTGGCATTTCTTTTACTTCTGCTCTATAAATTGTTCTAACACTACTTTTACTACTTGTTCCACTTGCTTTAAAAGCTTTAAAATCGTGTTCGCCTTCAAAATATTTTACCGCTTGTTGCATTTTTTCAATATTTAATTTCATAGGAATATGAGTTTCGAGATTACGATAAATTGCAGTTCCATATCTTGAATTATTTATAATATATCGGTATGTTTTATTTTTGCAAGTTAGTCTACTATGAAATCTCTCTCCTACTTCTTCTGCTGATTTTATTATAATTGATTTTTTTAAATTGCTATTAATAGCAATTGAAATTTTTTCTATCGGTATATTAGAATTTGTCTTAAAATTAGCAACTTGTCCGTAATGCATGAACTCCTCTATCTGTTCTTCCTGATGCAGTTAAATTTACTTCTTCCCCTGTTATTCTTTCGATTGCTTTTTCAATATTTCCTTGGATATTTAGCTTATCTGGTTGCTTTTGCCAACCGGTTGAATTCTTTTCCATCATATTCTATTATTAATTTTATATTCCTCATTACTCTTCCCTCTTCTAATACGAAAAATAGGAGATATTCTAAATTTTTCATTTTATCTTATAATAATTTGAAATTTTTAGAATTACTCCTTTTTATTCTTCTTTCTTTTTTTCCTTTTTGATTTTTTCTCTTATTTCTTTTAATCTATTTCTTCTTTCTTTTTTCTCTACTGTAAATCTTTTTGTTACAACATTGCTAATTAGTATCTTTTTTAATACATCTTCTCTTACATCTGCAATTAACGTTCCATCTTTAGCAACTGAAATTTTTCCAGTTTCTTCTGATACTACTACTACTATACTGTCCGATTCTTTAGATATTCCTATTGCAGCTCTGTGTCTTGTTCCTAATTCTTTTGCTATATCTTTATCATCTGATAATGGTAACACACAAGCTGCTGCTGCTATTTTATTTCCTGAAATTACAACTGCTCCATCATGAAGTGGTGTTTTCGGTTCAAAGATATTTACCAATAATTGTGGTGATACTTCTGCATTCATTGGGATTCCTGTTGCTATTATATCTTGTATCTTTATATCTCTTTCCAAGACAATTAATGCTCCTGTTTTTGCTTTTGAAAGTTCTGTTGCTGCAATTACTACTTTATAAATATCTTCTTTTGTTTTTGTTGATAAGTCTTTATCAATTCCAAAGAATCTCGTTAACTTATTTGTTCCCAATTGCTCTAATGCACGCCTTAACTCTGGTTGGAATATAACAATTATTGCTATTACTCCTAAATTCATTATTCCTGTTAATATCCAATTTAATATTTTTAAGTTTAATAAGCCACTTACCCAGGTTGTTATAATAAGAAGAGCAATACCTTTAATTAATTGCCATGCTCTTGATCCTTTAACTATTTTGAAAAAGCAGTATATTAAAAATATTACTATTGTTAAGTCTAATATTAAAGTTACTAATTCAAATGGATTTGTTTGTAATGATTTTATATATTCTACTATATTTTCTTTATAAAAATTTTCCCAATTCATTCCTAAATTAATTACCATTTGTTTCTCCTTTTTCTTATATCAAAGCATATACAAGTGATGCAACCGTTCCTACCATCATTAATAATGCAAGTATCCCTGCCATAATCTTAACAAAAATTTGTCCTTTGTCATATTTATGTTTTTTTTCGATTTTTACATCTTTTTTCATTTTATCTCTTCCTTTCAATTGGTTTCTATGAAATATTATAGCACATTTTATCTTTTTTTCAATTATTTTAAGTTAATTTACAAAAGTTTCTATTCTATTATTTTAATAATTGAATCTTGTGGTTTTACTTTTTCCTTTCTTATCTTTATAATTTCTTTTAATTCTTTTTTTGCTTTTTCTAGGTCTTTGCTATTATTTGTATGTATATATGCCAAAATTTCTTCTTGTGCCACGTATTCTCCCACTTTTTTTTCTAATACTATCCCTACAGTCTTATCTATTTTATCTTCTTTTCTTATTCTTCCCGCGCCTAAACTACAAGCTAATTTTCCAATATTTTTGGCATTTATTTCATAAATATATCCTGCTTCTTTGCTATAAAGTGGTTCTATAAATCTTGATTCTTCAAAATTTTCTAAATCGTTTAAATACGAAACATCTCCTCCTTGACTTCTGACTAATTCTATAAATTTTTCATATGCTTTACCATTTTCAATATTTCTAATTAGACTTTCTTTAGCTTTTTTAATATCTTTTTCAATATTTGATAGTTTTAACATATATGCTCCTAATTCTAAAACAACGTCCTTTACATCTTCTTTCATTCTTCCTTTTAATGCAAAAACAGCTTCTTTTACTTCTAATAAATTACCTACACTATAACCTAGCGGTTGGTTCATATTTGTTAGAATACATACAGTTTCTCTATTTGCTAATTTTCCTATTTCTATCATTTCTTTTGCTAACTTTTCTGCATCCTTCAAATTTTTCATAAAAGCTCCGCTTCCAACTGTTACATCAATTACTATTTTCTGTGCTCCACTAGCTATTTTTTTACTCATAATACTAGATGCAATTAAAGGTATACTTTCAACACAAGAAATTGAATCTCTTAATGCATATATCTTTTTATCAGCTGGCGCTAAGTTCAATGTTTGTGAAATCATACTTATACCAATGTTTTCCACATTTTTCACAAATTTGTTTATATCTATATTTGTTTTATATCCTGGTATTGATTCTAATTTGTCTACTGTACCTCCTGTAAATCCTAGACCTCTACCAGACATTTTTGCCACTGGCACACCTAAAGAAGCAACTAGTGGCAACAAAATTAATGATACCTTATCTCCTACTCCACCAGTTGAATGCTTATCTACTATTATTTTATTAAAACTAGATAAATCTAAAACTTCCCCAGAATGTGCCATAGCTAATGTTAAGTTTGCTGTTTCTTCTTTAGTCATTCCTTGGATATAAATTGCCATAATTAGGGCTGAAGCTTGATAGTCAGAAATCTCACCTTTTGTATATCCTTGAACAAAAAAATCAATTTCTTCTTTTGTTAGCTCTTTATTATCTCTCTTTTTTTCTATTATTTCTAATATTGTCATTTTTCCTCCTTTTGGTAATTTGGGTAATTTGGGGACGTTTCCTTTTGGACAAAATGTCCAATTAGGGACAGATCTCTTTGGACATTTTTGAAATCTATATTTATATGATCGATACCTGTCCCAAAATTGACCAATTTTGGCTAATTAGTACCTGTCCCCAAACTGACCAAACTAACCAAATTTTTTTGTAAATGTTCTTCTATGTATTGGACATAGTCCATATTCTTTGATTGCTGATATGTGTTTTGCTGTTCCATATCCTTTATGTGAAGCAAATCCATATTGTGGGTATATTTCATCCCACTGCCTCATTATTCTGTCCCTTGTTACTTTTGCTAGAATTGATGCTGCTGCTATATTGTAGCATTTTGCATCTCCTTTTATTATTGGGTCATATGGTATTCCTCTTGTGTTTATATTAGTTAAAGCATCTACTACGATTAAGTCTGGTTTTATATCTAAACCGTCTACTACTTCTGTTACCCCTCTTTTAGTTGCGTTTAGTATATTTATTTCGTCAATTATGTCTTGACCAATTATTGCTACAGAGTAACTTATTGCTTCTTCTATAATTTTGTCATATAATTTTTCTCTCTTTTTTTCTGATATTTTTTTTGAATCGTTTACTCCTTCTATCATAGAATCTTTTGGCATAATTACTCCTGCAACTACTACAGGACCTGCCAGAGGTCCTCTTCCTGCTTCATCTATTCCACAGATATTCTGAAATCCTCTATTGTATAATTCTTTTTCTATTTCTTTTAGTTTTGTTAATCTTTCTAATTCTTTTTCTTTCATTTTATTTTCCTTATATATATTATAAATTTTCTTATTTTTTTTTACTTTGATATTAGTTATATATTTATCTTTCTTTTTTTATTTTATTGCGTCTATATCTGTTAGTGAATATTTAACTGTTCCATTATCGCTATATCCTAAAGTATTATAGATTTCAACTGTTGCATTTTCGTCATTAAATTTTATTAGATAGTATTCATTATCTTCTGATTTTATTTTATCTAGTCCCCATTCTTTAAATGCTTCTTGTGTTATATTGTAACATTCTTGCACTGGTATTTCACTTGGTGCATTTATTCCTGCTTCTGTTGCTTTTTCTAATTTTGCTTTTTCTACATATATTTCATTTCGTACTTCTTCTTTTTTTACATCGTCTGGAGATGGTCCCATTTTAAAGTTTGCTTCTTCTACATATTCTTTTGCTTTTGCTTCAATTAGCAACATATTTGTTCTTAACTCTTCTAATTTTCCCTTTTTTATTACATCTTTTCCACTATATATACTTATTCCTGCAATTATTAATAATACAACAATTGTTACAACTAAACTAATTAATGTTACTCCTAAATCTTTATTTATTTTCATTGTTTATCATCCTTTTCTTTTTATTTTAAACTTATTATATATTTTTAACTACTTTTTTTCAATAGGATTTTAAAATATTAATCATTTTGATATCATATAAGTAATTAAATAGCTCAAAGTCAAATGTGTGTATAGCAATCCATCTTTAAATTTTCTAATTTTTTTCACAAAATTTTCACAAACCTATTGTATTATACTATTAAATTCGGATAAAATTATATTGATAATTTATTTTTTAGGAGGCTTTAATATGGAAGAAAATGAAAATAAAAAAGAAAATGAAGTAAAAACTAACAGCTTTAAGACAGTACAAAATCCTAATACATATAATTCATATGCAGAAAATAAGAAGAAAAAAAATTCTTCAAGATTTGGTAGAACTGTGTTAATACCTTTTTGTAGCGGATTAGTAGGTTGTGCAGTAGTAATTGGTACTTGTTTTGGTGTACCTTCTATTCGTTCAAAAATTATAAATGGCGAATCTTCAGTTTCAAATACCGGTACAAATAGTTCTCAAAATAGTGGATATGTAAGTCAAACTTCCCTATCTAATTATTCTGATACATCTGTTTATGCAGCTAATAAAATTTTACCTTCAATTGTTGGAATAAAAGTAGAATATAATGTAAATTCACTAATTTCAATGTTTGGAACTAAGCCACAAACTTCAACTGCTACTGCAACTGGTTCTGGTATTATAATTAGTGAAGATGGTTATATTTTAACTAATAATCATATAGTTTCTACAAGTTCTTCAGAATCATATTATGAAGTTTCTGAAGCCACAAAAGTAACTGTTACTTTATTTAATGACGAAACTGAATATGAAGCAAAAATTATTGGTACAGACGAACAAACAGACTTAGCTGTTATCAAAATTGAAAAGAAAGATCTTCCTAAAGCAGAATTTGCAGATTCTGATAATATAAAAGTCGGAGAATTTGCTATGGCTGTAGGTAATCCATTAGGAATGGAAAGCAGTATTACTTGCCGGAGTTGTAAGTGCTGTTAATAGAGAAGTTACAGATTCTGATGGAAAAACATTTACATTAATTCAAACAGATGCCGCAATTAATGCTGGCAATAGTGGTGGTGCTTTAGTAAATAGTGAAGGTCAAGTAATTGGTATTAATACTTTAAAATTGCAAGGCACAGGAATTGAAGGTATGGGATTTGCTATTCCTATTAACTCTACAGAAGATATTACTTCTCAATTAATTCAATACAGTAAAGTAAAAAGACCTTATATTGGAATTACTGGTATGGATTTAGACGAAAAAACTGCTAAAGCTAATAATTTAGTAGTTGGAATTTATGTAAAAGCAATTGATGATTTCTCTGCTGCTGAAAAAGCTGGACTAAAAATAGGAGATGTTATTATTGAAGCTGATGGCAAAAAAATTACTACTATGGATGAATTAACTGAAATTAAAAATTCGCATCAAATTGGTGATGAATTAAAATTAAAAGTAAATCGTGATGGCGAAGAAAAAGAAATTACTTTAAAACTTGCTGAACAACCTTAAAACTTAGCAGATTTTGCTAAGTTTTTTATTTTTTCACTTCTAGTTCACAAAATGGACAAAAAAGCTTGTTAAAATACAGACATAGTCAGTAGTAATACTGTAAACTAAAAAACATCCCCTTTTATTTTCAAAAGAGAAGCTTTAAAATCTAAAGCTTCTCTTTTTATATTACTATTAAATCCATTTCACTAGTATTAGTTGCATTTCCATAAGCATAAACTATATATAAAGTATTATTAGTTAGATAAAATTCTGTTGAATTTTTCAAATTATAAATATCACTATTTTTATCTCTTTTATAAATATTATATCCTAAGCTTATTAAATCTTCTGCTTTTTTTTGCTCTATAGCAATTTCCTCATTTATTTTGTTTTGTATTACTTGCTTATCTAAATGTTCTATGTCTAAAACTTCTTCTAAAGTTATTTCTTTATTATTTCTTAAATCATAATTATATGTTTGAATAATAACTTTTTGTGCTTTTGATCCCTCTTTCAAATTAGATTTTATCATCACTGATAAAATATCGTCTTGGACATTAGCTACATAATCTACTGTAAATATAATATTTCTATTTTCACTTTCTAGTACATTATTTGCAATTTTCAAAAATACATCTTCAATTTCTTTATTATAATTATCCACTATTTCGCTTTTTATATTAATATGTGGTATATGAACTTCCAAATCGAAACTGTTTAGTTTACTTTCTTTTTTTTCGAATTTTGAATATACTAGCTTTTTATCTTGTTCTTCTTTTTTGTTGTCATTTTGTCCTTCATCATTTTCTATATTATTACTAAAAATTTGACTAAATTCTGATTTTAGTATTTCTATTTCTTCTTCTGTTTTTTCTCCAAGTCCTACTTCCTGATTAATTCCTATTAATCTTCCAATATCTATCCTTGTATAGAATTGTACATAAAAAGCAATAATAACACAGATGATGCATATAACCATAATAGAAATATATAAAAATAATTGTTTTTTCTTAATCTTGTTTTTCTCTGGTAATCTTATATTCATTCTTCAACCTCTTTATCTATTAGTTTACTTTTTTATTATAGCATTTCTTTCTTTTTTTTTCAATATTAATTTTATATTAATGTTAAGCAAAATATTGACTATTACTTGATTTTGCGATATTATATTGTATATTGAATTTAAATAGAAACGAGGAATTTAAAGTATGTTATGTTCAGAATGTAATAAAAATCCAGCAATACTTTTTTATAAAAAAATAGAAAATGGAAAAGAATCTTTAGAAGGTTATTGTTATGAATGTGCAAATAAAAAAGGAATCAATCCTATAGAAACATTAGCAAAGCAAAATGATATTCTTTCTAAAGATAAAATTAATATTAATGATATGACAAAACAATTTGAAACTATTTTTAAAGATTTAGCAGAAAATATAAACTTAGAAGATATAGAGAATATAGATGGAGCCATCACTTTCGAAAGTCCATCTGATGGCTCAAATGATGATTCTTCTAAAATAACAGGAGCAGCCATTCCTTTAGGCTCTATTTTTACTAATATGTTTCAAAACAAGGCAAATCAAGGAGAAACTGAAGAAAATCACTTTAACCATAAAAAAGTAAAAGTAGAAAAAAGGAAAAATAATAAACAAAATAAAAAAAGAAAATTTTTAGACACCTATGGTACTAACCTAACAAATAAAGCAAAAAACAATGAATTAGATTTAGTTATAGGTAGAGAAAAAGAAATTCAAAGAATAATTCAAATATTAAATAGACGTTCAAAAAACAACCCTTGTTTAATTGGTGAACCTGGTGTTGGAAAAACAGCTATTGCTCAAGGACTTGCAATTAGAATTGCAAACCAAAATGTACCTGCAAAACTTTTAAATAAAGAAGTTTATTTATTAGATATGACAGCTGTTATAGCTGGAACACAATTTAGAGGTCAATTTGAGTCTAGAATGAAAGGAATTATTGACGAATGCAAGGAAGCTAGAAATATCATTTTAGTAATAGATGAAATCCATAATATTATTGGTGCAGGAGATGGTGAACATTCAATGAATGCTGCAAACATTTTAAAACCTGCCCTATCAAATGGTGAAATTCAATTGATTGGTACTACAACTTTAAAAGAATATAGAAAATATATCGAAAAAGACTCTGCATTAGAAAGAAGATTCCAGCAAGTTTTAGTAGAAGAACCAAATGTAGAAGACTCAATTAGTATTCTAGATGGAATTAAAAAATATTACGAAGAATATCATAAAGTAAAAATATCTTCTGATGTTATTCGTCAAGCTGTTATAATGTCTGAAAAATATATTCACGATAGATTTTTACCAGATAAAGCAATAGACATTTTAGATGAGGCTTGTTCTAGAATAAACTTAGAAAATAAAGATTTATTTAAATTAGAAATGCTAAAACAAGAACTTGTAAAAGTTCAAAATGAAAAAGAAGAAGTTATTGCAGCAGATTCAACTGAAGATTATCAAAAAGCCGCTGATTTAAAAACACGCGAATGTCAACTAATTGAAGAAATTGACTCTCTAAACAAAAAAATGAAACCAAAACAATTAACTATACAAGATATTGCAAATGTTATTGAAAGTTGGACCAAAATACCTGTTAAAAAAATAACAGAAGCTGAAACTTTAAAACTATTGAACTTGGAAAACAATCTTCATAAAAGAATTATTGGTCAAGACGAAGCAGTATCTAGCGTTTCTAAAGCAATTAGAAGAAATCGTGCAGGATTAAAAAGCACTAAAAGACCACCTTCATTTATATTCGTTGGTCCAACAGGTGTAGGTAAAACAGAACTTGCAAAAAGCTTAGCATATGAAATGTTTGGAAGTGAAGATGCAATTATTCGTATCGATATGTCTGAATATATGGAAAGTCACTCTACATCTAAATTAATAGGTGCACCTCCAGGATACGTTGGCTATGACGATGCTGGGCAACTAACAGATAAAGTTAAAAGAAAACCATATTCTATAATTTTATTAGACGAAATTGAAAAGGCACACCCAGACGTTTTCAACATTTTATTACAAGTATTAGATGATGGAAAATTAACAGATAGCCAAGGAAATTCAGTAAGTTTTTCCAATACAATTATAATTATGACTTCTAATGCCGGTTCTAATACCAATACAAATTCTATTGGATTTGGTAAGCAAACTATAGATAAAAACAAAATAATTGACCGTTTAAAAGATGTATTTAGACCAGAATTCTTAAATCGAGTAGATGAAATAATAAGCTTTGATTCATTAACTAAAGAACAACTTTTACAAATTGTTGACTTGATGTTAAAAGATACCGCAAAAGCGTTAGATGAAAAAGACATTAAAATGAATCTTACTTTAAATGCAAAACAATATATTTTAGAAAAGGGAACTGATATTAAATTCGGAGCAAGACCTTTAAGAAGAGCTATTCAAAGATACATTGAAGATGAACTTTCTGAAATGATTTTAAAAGGTGAACTTTTAGATGGTCAAACTGTAAAAATAGATTTAAAAAATGATAAATTAAAATTTGAAGTAAAATAGGAGAAAATCATGTTAAAACACATACCAAACGCATTAACAATTATTAGATTTTTATTAATACCTTTAATATTATTTTATGTTTTTACTGGAAATTATATTTTAGCTTTTGTATTTTTTACTATTTCTGGTTTAACAGATATAGCAGATGGTTGTATTGCAAGAAAATTTAAATTAATTTCTAATTTTGGAAAATTAATGGATCCACTAGCTGATAAATTAACACAAATAGCAACACTAACATCTTTAGTAATTACTAATATTATACCTTTATGGATTTTAATTATAGTATTACTAAAAGAATTTATTATGATTGTTGGAGCATCTTTCCTTTATGGAAAAGATGTTGTTGTATATAGCAAATGGTATGGTAAATTAGCTACGGTTTTATTTTATCTAGCAATAGTTTCATCTCTACTTGTTAAACAATTTGCACTTACCGGTATATGGGAAAATATAGATTTCGGATTATATTGTTTAGCTTTAATTGCAACTATTTTTTCACTTATTATGTATATTAAAGACTTGTATCAAAAAGGTTTTATAGATAAACAAGACTTAAAAAAAGTGAACTTTAGGGACGTTCCTTAAAGTTCATCTTTTTTTGTAAAATACTTACTTGTAATCAGCTTTAATACTGAAATGAACTTTAAGGAACGTCCCTAAAGTTCACTTTTTATTCAAAATCTTCTATCAATTGATTTAGGTTTTGTTTTCCATTTACTTCTATTCCCTTTTCCATATTAATTTTATCAGTTTCTGTTAAATACTCTGTAGATATATCAGTTCTTTCATATTCCTTTTCTGTACCGTCTTCTAGAACTTCATATATTATAACAAGTCCTTCTTTTTCTCTTACGATAAAATGCTCTCCACAATTTCCTTCTTCTTCTTTTGTTAAAGTTATTTCTGTATCCGAAAATTTTTCTATTTTCCAATCACTATATTTTTCTTGCAATTCTTTTTCTGTCTTATTTACAAATTCCTCTGGAACTTCCATATATTTATTTGTAGTATGACCACATTTTTTAAATGTTACTTTGAAAGTAACAAATGCATTAGGCGAAATTTTTTCTTCTGTATAATTTGTTTCTTCTACTCTATTTTCTTCTTTTTTTTCATTTTTAACAATGCTATTAGTTGCATTTACTACTTCTGTCTTTGCTGTCAAATCTTCAGTTTGTTTTTTATCTTTAGGTTTATAAATAATAATTCCTGTAATCATAGCTAATATTATTACTATTATTGCAAGTATTGTAACTATAGTTTTATTCATATCTAAAACTCCTCCATATATCTTTTTTATTAGTCTTAACTCTTTTTTCTACTTTTATACCATTTAATTACAATATTTTATTAATTTACCAATTTTCTATTTCTACTGTAGTTTTTATTATTCTTCCTTTTCTATCCACAAAAAATGATATTTCTCCACTTTCGTCTGTTCTATAAATCTTTATTTTATCTTTTTCTAATCTTTTTATTACTTCTTCCGAAGGATGCTTAAACATATTGTTCTTGCCTACACCTATAATTGCAATTTTAGGATCTACTAATTTTATAAATTCCTCTGTTGAAGATGTTTTTGAGCCATGATGAGCTACTTTTAGAATATTAGCTTTTAAAATTTTTTCTTTGTTATCATATTCCTCTAAAATTTTTTTCTCTGCTATTTTTTCAATATCTCCTGTAAATAACATACTAAATTTTTTATATTCCATTTTCATTACCATTGCATTATTATTTAGTACATTTTCTTCTATTTGTTTTTTATTAGGCCATAAAATATTAAAGTATAAATCCTTTTCTATTTTTACTCTGCTTCCTTTTTCTACTATTATTACTTTTAATTTTTTTTCTTTCACTTTTTTTACAAATTCTTTATAATTGCTAGACTCTTCTATCTGTTTTGTTATTACAATTTTTCCTACTTTTAATTCTTCTAATATACTTAAAATTCCGACCAATATGGTCTTGGTCAAAATGACTAATAAAAATATAATCTATTTTAGTAAATCCTTTATCTAAAATATATGGAACAACTGTACTTTTACCCACATCAAACTCCTTAGAGCTACTGCCTCCCCCATCAATTAAAATTGTTTTTTTACTAGGTGTTATAATAAATGTGCTATCTCCTTGTCCTACATCTAAAAAATGAATTTCTAGATTTTGTGTTTTTGCTTTCAGAAAAGCTGTTAAAAAAATAAATATAAATATTATTACTACTAATTTTCTAATCTTCATTTTATTTTGTATTATTTTGTATTTTATTAATGCTATATTATTTTTTATTCTAAAATCGGTTATATTTAAGTTTTTATCAAGATAAATTTTTACTATATAATTCATAATAAAAATAAAAATATAATAAAGAATTATAACTATAATATCGGGAGTTGGTAAATAGATTTTTGCAAATGGTAATTCTCCTGTTTTTATTATCTGCAATAAAAACCAGATTAAAAATTTAGATATATATGATAATAATTTAGCTAATGGTAATGAAATAAATGAGAGAATAACTGTGATTGTCCCTACTATTACAATAGGTCCAATAATAATACTTGCAAAGATATTTGTTATAAAAAAATATGTTCCTAATAAATTAAAATGATATATCATAATAGGAAAAATTGCTATTGTAGCTGACAATGTTACTGCTAATATTTCTTTTATTTTATCTATTATTGAAATGATTTTTCGATTTATTTTGTATTTCAATTTTTTATTTTTAATTTTTATATTTTTTAAAATTTTATATATATTTTTATTAAATAAAATGATTCCTATTGTTCCTAAATACGATAATTGTAATCCTATATCCATAATTAAAAATGGGTTATAAATTAAAATAATAAATAATGAAATTGAAATGGAAGTTGAAATATCATTTTTCCTATAAAAAAGATATGCTCCAAGTGATATAATTGCCATAATACTAGCTCTTGCTAAAGAAGCAGAAAAGCCAGTGATTCCTATATATACGCTCAAAATTATTATAGTTAAAATTCTTGTTTTTCTTTTTCCAATTATTTTTCCAAATATAATTTCAATTCCTAATATAATATATACAATATGCATCCCAGATACAGCTAAAATATGTGAAAGATTTGTAATTCTAAATCCTTCTATTATTTCTTCTTCGATATATTCCTTATTTCCTAAAAGTATCCCATCCATAAGTGCTGACGTTTTTTTGTCCATTACTTTTTTCATATTTTCTTCTATTTTTATAGAAATTTTACTAATGTATTGAAGAAAAGGGTTATATGCATTTTCTTTTTTCACTTTTATTTCTTCTGCTTTTATACTCCCATAAATCCCTTTTGTCTTTAAATATTCTTTATAATCAAAACCTTTTTCATTTCTAGACGTTGTAGGTTCTAAAAAACTTCCTTTGAAGCTTATTTTATTTCCATATTTTAATTCTACTCTTTGCTTTTTTGGTACTTTTAAATATAAATTCGTATTAGTATATTTAGAGCTTTTGTTTATTTTTATTATCTTTATTTTATAAACATCTTCATATTCCTTCTCTTTTTTGTTACTAATAACAATAGCTTCTCCGCTAACATTTTCTACATCTTTATATAGGTTTTCATATTTTTTATTTTGGAAAATTATAATTGAATTTGAAATAATCGAAAAAATTATAATACATAAAATAACTTTAGAATTAATAAATATTTTTAGATATCTAACATATCTTTTTAAACTTAAAAGTTTTAGTTTAGAAATTTTTTTTGGTCGATTTTTTATTATTTTTTTTGCTATTAGATAAATTACAATAATCGGTATATAAAAACGGACTATACTTATTTTTAAGTATAGCCCCACTATAATTCCTATTATATATCCAATTACTGCAACTAAAATTGGTCTTTTTATAAAAATCCCTTCTTTCAATTGCTATATTACTCTTCTTGCTCCTACATAGTTTTTATTGTAATATCCAGAATTTATCGTATCTATTGTTACTCCTCTTGTTTTGTTTGCTGCATGAACTATTTGTCCTCCACCAATGTAAATTCCAACGTGATTTATTCCAGATGCTGATGGTCCAAACATAATTAAATCTCCTGGTTGTAAATTGCTTCTTGATACTGCTGTTCCATTTTTATATTGTCCTTTTGCTGTTCTACTTAATGTAACTCCGTGTAATTTAAATACATATGATGTAAATCCTGAACAGTCAAAACTGCTTGGTCCTGATGCTCCATAAACATATGGATATCCAATATACTTTTTAGCTGTTTCTACTACTGTTGACCCTTTACCAGATACTGGTGCAGTAGGAGTATTTGTTTCTTCTTTTTTAGTTTCTGTTTCTTTTTTTCTTGGTGTTGTAGCACCTCTTGAAGTTGTCTCTACTTCTTTTTTCTTGTTTGATAATAATGAAGTTGAAACATAGCCTTCTTTATCATTTGCTTTTACTTTACTCCATCCATTTTCTTCGCTATATACATCTACTTTTGTATTAAGTGATAATTTTGCAACTACTTCTGATGTTGTATTTGCTTCTTTTCTTAAATTTACTGTTGTTTCACTAACATATGCTGTTTTTATTACAGTTTCTGCTACTGGCTTATTTTCTTCAGGATTAGTTTTTGTTGGTTCTTCTGTTTTTTCTTCTACTGATTTTAATTTATCTCCTCTTATCCAGCCTTTTGTTGTTCCTACTTGAATACATACCCAATCATTCATAGTTTCAATTATTGTCACTTGTTCGTCTTGTTTTACTTCTATAATATCTGTTGCATTTATAGATGGTACAATTTTCAATTTTGTATTTTCTGTTACTTTTTTTACATTTTCTTTGTTTTCTTCTGTGTCAGTTGTATTGGCATCTTGATTTTGGTTAGTAGTTTGCTCACCTTCAGTATTTGTTGTTTCTGTAGTTGTTGTTTCTGTATTATTATCTTCTGTTACTTCTCCATTTACTGTAAGTAAATCTTGTCTTAAGAAACCTGTAATGTTTCTTGCTTCTACTTTATACCAATCTCCTGTTTTTTCTAAAATTTCTACTTCTTCATTTAAAGAAAGTTGTTCTAATATTTTACTATTAGAATCTGCTGACTCTCTTAAATTAGCTGTTTCTACATTTACCTTTGCTGTATTTGCAGCTAAACTAATATTTATAAAAAACAATATTGCTATTCCTAAAGTTGCTACCACTAGTATGTTTTTTATATAATTTTTCTTTTTCATTTCCATATACTCCTTAAATAAATATATTACATCCTTTTTGCCAGTGGCATTAGTATATACTTTTTCAAAAAATTTGTCAAGTTTTTGCAAAAAATTGCCTGAATGTATTGACAAATACGCTTTTTTATAATATACTATTTTAGCAATTATTTGATAATATGATTTAAATATAAAACTTCTCCCCGGTGGTTTTAAATTTAAATTTCATATAAAAAAATACAAATAAAAATAGGAGGGTATATATTACCATGAATAATACAACATATAGTGCAAAAAAAGGTGAAGTTGAAAGCAAATGGTATATTATAGACGCTGCAAACAAACCTTTAGGTAGAGTAGCAACAGAAGCTGCTAAATTATTAAGAGGAAAACACAAACCAACATTTACACCAAATATTGATATGGGTGACCACGTTATAATATTAAATTGTAAAGATGTAATTTTAACAGGAAACAAATTAAATCAAAAAATTTACAGACATCATTCAGGTTATATTGGAGGAATGAAAGAAGTTTCTGCCAAAGTAATGCTTGAAAAAAATCCAGAAAAAGCTATGACTTTAGCTATTAAAGGTATGTTACCTCACAATTCTTTAGGTAGAAAAATGGCTAAAAAGCTAAGAGTATATGCTGGAGCAGAACACGAAAATCAAGCTCAAAAACCAGAAGTATGGGAGGTAAAATAATATGGCTAAGAAAGAAAATATTGTTTTTTACGGTACAGGTAGAAGAAAAAATGCAGTAGCAAGAGTTAGACTTGTAGAAGGAACAGGAAAAATAACAATTAACGGTAAAGATATTGATGAATTCTTTGGATTAGAAACATTAAAAGTTATTGTTAGACAACCACTAACTGTTACAAACACAACAGCTAAATATGATGTTATTTCAACAGTTAAAGGTGGAGGATTTACAGGTCAAGCCGGAGCAATTAGACATGGAATTGCAAGAGCATTAAATGAAGCAAATAGCGAATACAGACCAGCTCTTAAATCAAACGGATTCTTAACAAGAGATCCTCGTATGAAAGAAAGAAAAAAATACGGTCTTAAAAAAGCTAGAAAAGCTCCACAATTCTCAAAAAGATAGAATTTTACAAAAATACAAACCTCGAAAGTTTGAAACTTTTGAGGCTTTTTGTTTTTTATAAATCTAATTTTTTGTAACACAAAAACACACTTCTAATATAATAATATTAGAGGTGTGTTTTTATGAGTCCTTTAGAACTAACAACTTTTATTAATACAACAGCTAATGCAATTGCTTGTAATTCAAGTGATGATGAATTAAATTTATTATCAGTCATTTTTTCACAGTTAGGTGATACTCTAGCTACAATTGTTGTACAACGTAGTATTTGTGATAATTCAAAATAATTATTGTATCATTTCTAAAGCATCATTTGAACCATTTAATCCTTCTAAATTATAATAAGTTTCTGGTATTTGCCCTACTATTACATTTTCTACTAATAAAACCTGATTTATAATCTCTTTTTCTAAATTTTTAAATGGAGTTAATATACTTACTTTACATTTTACTTCTAAATAAATTCTATGAAGTGTTTGATTGATTCCTTGTGAGACGAATTCACTTCTTAAATCTGTTTCTACATTTCCGAACAGAGGAAATTCTTATTTTAACTCCTGGTCCTAATCCAGCTAAGAGTTTAATACCTGTAAAACTTCCGAATAGCTATTTCTATATCTTCCCTTCCCCTTTTGTCTATTTCTTCTTGAATTTTAATTGCTATATCAGAAATGATTTCATTTATTGCTATAATATTTGATTTTATCATTGTTATATTATTATTTGAATCTTTTTCAATAGTAAACATTTCGTCATAAGAATGCTCTTTCATTACATTTGTTGCTTCTTCATTTGATATTATTGTTGCAATAGATTTTGCCTTTTCTTCACATATTGTATCAAAAATAGGATATACTGCATCAAGGCTTATTACTACCACACTCATTGCAATTAATAATACTAATATGATTTTTATAGTTTTTTTAAACTTTGGATTCCTAAATTTCTTGCCTTCATTTATAATTGTCTTTGGAATACATATTCGTGGTCTAGAATAAATTTTATACATTGTTCGTCATTGGGACTTTTGTATAATGAGGTATAAATAATTTTTGTCCAGGATTTATTACATTTTCATCTTCTATTCCATTTGTTCTTGCAATATCTTCTACTGTACTACCAAAACGTTTAGCTATTTTCCACAAAGTATCATCTTTTCTTACAATATACATTAGAATGCTATAATCTTCTTCTTCTCTTTCTCCATTTGATTGAATTTGATCAATAATATTTAAATTTATGTTTTTATCTGAACTCATATTCATTCCTAAATCAATATTTGCCGTTATCATTCCTCCATCTTGAACAATAAAGTCATGATTTAAAACTTCCATCCTCATATTAGTATTTCTATTTTCTGCTTCTTCTATTCCTTCTATTTCATAGTCAAATGGAATCTTTGCTGTTCTAGTATCTACTTCCAATTCACCGTTTTGTAATAGCATTTTTAGCTCTATTTCTCCTTCATACACTATTTTATTATTTAGTTTATGTTCTTTTTCTATTTTTGGTATTACATCTACATCCATAATACTTCTATTTTCCATTCCCTCTACTACTATCTTTTCTCTTATTTGCTTAGTCTCTTGTCTCGTTGTTTTTTCTGTAATTGCTGTAATCCTTTTCTTGTTAAATTCTAGTTTTTCAATAGGGCTGTATAAATCTTGGATTAAATTAATTCCTTTTTCTTCGTAAACAACTGCTGTTACTCCTATTTCTATTTCAACATAAATTGAATGTTCTTCTACTGAATTTGGTTTTAATACTATGTTACTTATTTCATAATCTACGTCACAAATATTTTCTTCTGTTACATTCTGAATGTCTATAAATCCTACTATCGGAATTTTTGCTATTACTGCATTTATTCTGTTATCTTCAGTTAAATACATAATTTTAACTTCTGCTTCTGCTTTTGTTAATATTTTATTATAGCTTATTTTTACATCTCTACCACATATACATAGATTTGTTTTTAATATTTCTGCTAGATTATCTGTGTTATTTATATTTATTGTATCTTTTGCATATATTTTTGTATTCCCCATACCTACTAATGAATTTACCTTTAAATCTTCTTTTAGCATTTGAATATTTTCTGTTTTTTGAATATCAGTTATAATTTCTACATCATCTTTTTCATAAACTTTTATTTCCACTTCTATTGCTGCTTTTATACTTATTTTTCTTCCATTAATTACTCTTGCTTCTATTGATTTCAATTCAGTTTGAATTTTACAATTCATTCCTTCTTTGCAATTATTAACCGATATACTTTCTGAAAAATCTAAACTAGTACAAATTCCTCTTATTTTGTCTTGACTATCTTCTGCAATGTACATTATATAAGTATCAATATTCCCATCTATTCTAACTTTATTTTCTAAAATCTCTTTTTTATAGATACATACAACCCCACTTGTACAAATTGTATTCAAAATATCTGGTTTAGAATCTGGAACTATCATATCTCCTTCCACTAATATTACTTCTCTTTTTGTTGTAACTAATTTATTTACACTTAAATTTTCCTTTACTGTTTCTACCACCATTTATTTAACCTCCTTTATTTTTCTTTATAAATATATATTGTGTATTTTGTTTTTTATGAATAAAAAAGTCAAAAAAAAAAGCAGATTTTATTCTGCTTTTAATTATAATGATGCTCTTCTTGATTTTGTTGGTGGAGCTGGTGGTATTAATGGTGAATATGAATTTCCATCAAATACTTCAACTTCGACAGTTCTTGTTAAAACATCTGTGTAACTATATGTTACATTTCTATTATTTTCCTCATATTTTACAACAAAAATATTAGGATGTACTTCTTCTATTGTGGCTTCTTTTTCAAAGGCTCTACTTCTTCCTAAAGATCCTTTTACTATTATCTTTTGTCCAACTTTCTCTAAGATGTCAGTTTTTAGATTTGCTATATCTGATTTACAAATCATTCTATCACCTTCTCCCATAAGATAGCTAAATTATAGCACTTACGGTAATTATTGTCAAAATTTGAAAGTTTTTGTATGTTGCTTGTAATGCGCTATTATCAGGTATTTGGTGAATTTTTCTTGCTATTTTTACAACTTTATTACAATTGTGTTACATTGTTGTTACAAATTTTTAATCATCTTTCCATTTGCTCCGATTCCTCCTATACCTTCTTTTCCATCTCTTAATTGATATGCAATATCGTCAATTGTAATATACTTATATTTTTCTGTTGTAGCAATTTTTTCTGCAATAACCAATGGATCTAAAAAATCAATTAGGATTCTTGCCGGAGAAGAAGCAAAATTTGCACCTGCTGAAATAATTCCTTCAAAATAACTTTGACATGCTCCTGCAAATATAGCTAAATTCTTATTTTTATCTTTATCATATCTTCTTGCTTCTCTAACAGTTTCTATAAAATATTTTGAATTTTTATAATTGTAAATATCATAATAATTCATTCCTTTTTTTATCATACTATCATGTCCGGTGACAACTAAAATATCTGGATTGTATACTTCTAATAGACGATATACTACTTGGGGTTGTCTATATTCTGGTATGTTTTTTACAATTGCATTTAATCCTAGTTTTTGATAATGATTATACGCCTTCTTACTATATTTTTTGTCACCGTCTAAATGCAGTATTTTTCCAAAAATAATTTTTGGAATTTTCTCCATAGTATTTCACCTCGCATTTTTCGCTCTATCTTATTCTATGACGAAATATGTCGAAGTGTGATACAAAAAAAGAGAATCTGATCTTCCAAATTCTCTACTTATGTAAATGGCTATATTTCATTTTTGTTGCCATTCCTCCTCTTATGTGCCTTTCAGCTTTATTTTCATCTAATACCAGCCTTACTTCTCTTGCTAAAACTGGGTTTATTTTCTTTAATCTTTCGGAAACATCTTTGTGTACTGTACTTTTGCTTATCCCAAATTTCTTAGCTGTTCCTCTCACTGTGTCTTTTGAATCTATAATATAATGTGCCAAACTTATTGCACGTTCTTCTATTGATACATTTTTCATTGCTCTAACTCCTTTATGGAAATACTTTTGTTTAATTGTATTCTCATATTTTTTGAGTTAGAACTTTATTAATTTTATTTAATTATATTTTTATAGAATGTAATAATACATAATTTCATAAAGTCCCATTAATTTATTTCTCTTTTATTATTATAAATCATATCTAAATATTCGTCTGGATATGCTTTATCTAAAAATACATCTATTTGATTTTTAGGTTCTAGATTTTTATGTCTTTCTTGCTGTCTGGCAACTGCCATACAAGATATTGCAATATCAAAAGTCATAAATATCATAAAAAATAATGTAAATATTCTAACACTTTTTTTATAGATTAATGGTTCTATTTTTTCAAGCCACGGATATATAATTTTCAAAAATGCAATCGCGATAATTCCCCAATATACGCAGTAAAGCAAACTTGTTCTTCCATTAAGATTAAAAAACATCTGGCTATAATCCCAAGAAATTGTTCCGAAAAATATTTCTTGGAAGAAAGAACAAAGGTACTCTACTATTCCTCCCATTATCATACCTGCAAAAAATGCTTCTCTAGGTTCTTTTATTTTGGTTATTAGAAGATAATATGCAACTGCTCCCATTCCATAAACTTGTACAAATGGACCATATATCAAACCTTGTCTAATAACAAGTGCTCTTGTATATACTGTTGCATAAATCATTTCTGCTAAAAAACCAAAAATGCTTCCTATTATAAATATCCAAAATATTTTTATTATAAAATTAATTATTTTTATTGATTTTTTCTCTTTTTTTTCTATATCTTTTCCTTATATATTCTAATTTTTTATATTATATCTTAATTAATAAAAAAATAAAAGTATTTAAGCAATCTTGATATTTTATTAATATTATTATTTTATTATATCTTTAATCACTTCTCCTGCTAAAATTAATCCCGCAACTGAAGGTACAAATGAAATACTTCCTGGTATTTTTGTACGAATTTGTGGTTCTTCTTTAGAATACACTACTTTTAATTTTTTTATTCCTCGTGCTCTCATTTCTTTTCTAATTACTTTTGCTAAAGGACAAACCGAAGTCTTATAAATATCTGTAACTTCAAATTTTGCTGGATCTAATTTATTTCCTGCTCCCATTGCAGAAATTATTGGAACTTTTTCCTCTTTTGCTTTTACAATTAATTTAATTTTATTAGCTACTGTATCTATTGCATCTATTACATATGAAAAACTATTATTAATTAAATTTTCCTCATCTTCATCTTTTTTTGGCATATATGTTTCTACTGTTATCTCTGGATTTATTTCTAAGATTCTTTCTTTCATAACTTTTACTTTACTTTGTCCAATATTTTTAATGTTGCTATGTATTTGTCTATTTATGTTTGTCCTTGAAATCACATCGTTGTCTACTAATACTAAATTTCCGAACTCCAGCTCTTGCTAAAGCTTCAACTGCAAATGATCCAACTCCACCAATTCCATAAATTATAATTTTTGATTTTTGTAGTTTTTCTATAGCTTCTTGTCCAATTAAAATTTCAGTTCTTTGCATCCAGTTTTCTTCCATTTTTTATCCTTCCTATTTTATTTTACTAATTTTATTATACTAAAATTATAATAGCATTATTATTTAAACTATGCCAATTATAGCATACTTTCAAATTATATGCTATAATATCTTTAACTTATTTGTAAATTAAGGAGGATTTTATGGTTAGAATTACTAATATTAAAATTTACGAAAATATTTCTAACGAAGAAGTTTTTAAAATTGCTATAAATAAATATAAAATTAATCGTAATGATATTTTAGAATGGCAAATTTCAAAAAAATCAATTGATGCCAGAAAAAAAGACGATGTTCATTTTATTTATTCTATTGATTTAAAACTAAAAAATGAATCTCATTATAAAAGGTTAACTCCGATTAAAGAATTTAAAATGCCAAAAATAAATTTAAACAATAAAGAAAATAAAAAAGTAGTTATTATAGGTGCTGGACCTAGTGGTCTTTTTTCTGCCCTTACATTAGTTCAAAATGGACTTTCTCCTATTATAATTGAACAAGGAGAACCTATCGAAAAAAGGAAAGAAACAGTTGACATTTTTAGAAAAGAAGGAAAATTAAATCCTCTTTCTAATGTTCAATTTGGAGAAGGTGGCGCTGGTACTTTTTCTGATGGAAAATTAACTACAGGAATAAATAGTCCTTTTTGTAAAAAAGTATTAGAAGAGTTTGTTAATTTTGGAGCTCCAGAAGAAATTTTATATTTGTCTAAACCTCATATAGGAACAGACCTATTAATAGATGTTATTAGAAATATTAGAGAATATA
>CALXCC010000004.1 GCA_944386705.1 uncultured Clostridia bacterium
CTCCATAGGTTATTTCATCTGATGTAATTCCTAATTCTTTTTGTGTAAGTTCTTTTAGTTCTTTACTAAAAAATTTAATTACTTGATCATCTACTAGTTCTATTTTAGAGGATGTGTTGCCATACATTTTTCCACTTTTATCAATATAATATCCTGTTAAATCGTCATTTAATCCGTAAACATCTCTAGCTTGTACTAAGTTTTCATTTTTACTATTATTTCCTAACTTTCCTGGTATTACTAAGTAATATAAATATGTTTTTCCATCATCTTCTTGTTTTACTATTCTTTTTAAGTCTCCTGTTTCTATTAGGTCTTCTGCTATTCCATTTATAGTGTCTTTTTCGTTTAATACTTCATTCATTTTTAGTTCTGTTATTTTGAGTTTTGCTTGTTCTTCTATCTCTGCTATGTTTGTATTAATTTCACTTTCTTTTGCTCTTGTTAATATTCCATTTTTTCCTGTTAGCATTGATATGCTTACTCCTGCAAGGATTAAGAGCACAATTATTGTTATTACTAATGCAATTAATGTTATGCCTTTTTCTCTTTTGACTAATCTTACCATATCTTTTCTCCTTCTTTTGTTTATTATTTTCTAATTTTGTAAAAATATACCTGACATTTTTGTCGTGTTTATATATCACATTTTATATTTTTTTATACCCCAAGTCAAGCTACGACGACAAAAATGTCGTTCTTTTTTCATTTCTACTGTAATATAATGATTTACATATTAGACAGGAGGTTAAATTATGATTAAAAAGTATAGACTAAAGAACAAGTTGTCACAAGAAGAACTTGCAGAAGAAATTGGTATTAGTCCAAGACATCTGCAAAGACTTGAATTAAATGAAGAAAATACCCGAGTCTCTACTTTTAAAAAAGTTGTAAAAACCTTAAATATTCCTGATGAAGAAATTTTAAAATTTATAAAAAAATAGAAAATATAAAACACTTGAGTTATAACCTCAAGTGTTTTATGTTTTTTGTTCTGTTGGATAAATTACGTTTTCTAGCTTTGTTTCGTTTACTTTCTTTTGTATTTCCATTATTGGAATTGGTAATATGGAAATAATTATTGTTATAATCCATTGTATATTTGTTAATGGTACAAGTTTAAATATTGATGCCAAAGTAGGTATTATTACCACTATTGTTTGAACAAGAATTCCTAATATAAAGCTTCCTATTAAAAATTTATTTTCTAATATTCCTATTTTAAATATAGATTGTTCACTTTTTATATTAAAACTGTGGACAAGTTCTAGAAATCCAATTGTTAAGAATGCCATTGTTCTTCCTACTTCTATTCCATAGTATTTATTGCCTATACTAAATGCTACTAGGGTAAGCATTCCTAGCATTATTCCTTCTACTATAATTTTGTTCCATAAACCATCAGCAAATAGTCCTTTTCTACTGTCTACAGGCTTTCTACTCATTATATTTTTTTCAGGTGGTTCTAAACCTATTGCTATTGCTGGTAATGAATCTGTTACTAAGTTTACCCACAATAGTTGTATTGCAAGTAACGGTGATTTAAATCCCAGTATTAAACCTATGAATATTGTTACTATTTCACCTATGTTTGTTGCTAGTAAAAAATGAATAGCTTTTTTTATATTATCATATATGTTTCTTCCTTGTTTTACTGCTTTTACTATTGTAACAAAGTTATCATCTGTTAAGAGCATATCTGCTGCATTTTTTGCCACTTCTGTTCCATTCTTACCCATTGCTATTCCTATATCTGCATTTTTTAAAGCAGGGCTATCGTTTACTCCATCTCCTGTCATTGCAACTACTGCTCCTGTTTTTTGCCAAGCTTTTACTATCCTTACTTTATGCTTAGGAGTCACTCTTGCAAATACAGAATATTCTTTTATTTCTTGTTCTAATTTGTTTTGTGGTATTTTATCTAATTCTTTTCCTGTCATTGCTTTGTCATTTGGCCCCAATATATTTAAATCTTTTGCAATTGCTTTTGCTGTTTCTATATGGTCTCCTGTTATCATAACTGTTTTTATTCCTGCTTTTTTACAGCTTTTTACTGCTTCTTTTACCCCTTCTCTTGGTGGATCTATCATTCCTATTAGTCCTACAAAGTTTAAATTTTCTTCTACTTCTCTGCTTTCTATTTTACTTGGTAAATATTCTACATCCTTATATGCTACTGCTATTACTCTTAATGCTTTTTCTGCCATTTTTGAGTTGTCTTCTTGTATTTTAATTTTTTTAACTGTCGTTATTTGGCATTTTTCTAAAAGCACATCTGGTGCTCCTTTTGTTATAATTCTATATTTATTATTTATTTTATGAATAGTTGTCATCATTTTTCTATTAGAATCAAATGGTATTTCATTTATTCTTGGCATTTTCTGATATAACTCTATTTTATTTTTATTATTTTGTAATCCATTTTGTACTAGTGCTATTTCTGTTGGCTCCCCATCTACTAGTATTTTTCCTTCTTTGTATGTAAGACTACAGTCTGTGCACATTGTAGCTAATTCTGTTGCAAATTCTATATTTTCTGATTTTATTTCTACTACTTTCATTTTATTTTGTGTTAATGTTCCTGTTTTATCAGAACAAATTACTTTGCTACTTCCTAAAGTTTCAACTGCTGGCAATTTTCTAATAATACTATTTTTCTTTGCCATTTTGGTTACTCCAATTGATAAAACTATTGTAACTATTGCAGGCAAGCCCTCTGGTATTGCTGCTACTGCTAATCCTACTGATGTCATAAACATTTCCATAGGTTCTATATTTTTTATTATTCCTATTACAAAAATTAATAAACATATTGCTAAACAAACTACTCCAAGTGTTTTACCAACTTGACTTAATTTTTTCTGAATTGGCGTTTCAGGTGCTTCATCTTCGATAATCATATTGGCTATTTTTCCAACTTTAGTATTCATTCCCGTTTTTGTTACTACTGCTTTTGCATGTCCATTTACTACAATACTCGACATAAATGCCATATTAAATTGGTCACCTAAACTTACGTCTTTTTTACATATCATTTCTGCGTTTTTAAGAACTGGCTCATTTTCTCCAGTTAAACTTGATTCTTCTATTTTCAAATTATGACTTTCTATTAATCTGCAATCTGCTGGAACGTAATTTCCTGCTTCCAATATTATAATATCTCCTGGTACTAGTTCGTCTGCGTTTATTTCTTTTGTTTCGTTTTCTCTTATAACTCTTGCCTTAGGTGGCGTCATTTGCTTTAGTGCTTCTATAGATTTTTCTGCCTTTGCTTCTTGAATTACTCCCATAAAAGCATTTAAAACTACGATTACTATTATGATAATAGAATCAATGTAATCATTTTCACCTTGTAAATATGCTACTCCTGCTGATATAATTGAAGCTATTATTAAAATGATTATCATAAAGTCATTAAATTGTTTAATAAATTTTATAAATAATGTTTCCTTTGGTTTATCTTTTAATTTATTTTCTCCATATTTTTGTCTTCTTGAAAATACTTCTTCTTTTGTTAACCCTCTTTTTTTATCGGTCTTAAGTTCTTTTAAAACTTCTTCTTTTCTAAATGTTTCCCACATAGTTTTCTCTCCTTTGTATCTTTTTCTTTTAAATACTATGTGGTTTGTCCTCTTTTTATTACATATTTGTTTTATTAAACTTTTTGCAATTTTTGTCATATTATGTTTCGAGGAGGTATTTATTTATGTTTATTAATTCTCTTATATTAGCAATTTCTAGTAGTATTGACTCTCTTGGCATTGGCATTACATATGGTATTAAAGATACTACTATTTCTTATTTTGGAAAAGTAATTTTATTTGTAATTGCATTTTTTGTTACTGTATTTGCTTTATGGTTTGGTAATATTATTAAAGATATCTTTCCTGAATATTATATAAAATTTCTTGGTAGCTTTATTTTAATTTTAATGGGATTTTTTATGTGTTTTCAAGCACTTAAAAAAGATACTAAAACTGAGAAAAATAAGCTAGAAGATGAAACTGAAAAGGTTTATCAATTTTTTATTAAGTTTTTAGGTATTACTATTCAAATTATAAAAAATCCTATTTCGTCTGATATGGATAATTCTAAGTTAATTGATTCGAAAGAGGCCTTATTTTTAGGTATTGCTCTTTCTTTGGATAGTTTTTGTATTGGAATTGGCGGGAGTATTATTGGAATTAGCAATACTTTTTTTCCTTTTTTTATTGCTATTTTTCAGTTGTTGTTTTTGAGTTTTGGCAATTTTTTAGGTAGACGCCTTTATCGTTTAAGTCGTCTACCTGATAATATTTGGTCTATTGTTTCTGGTGCTTTACTTGTTGTAATTGGGATAGTTAAGCTTGTTTTTTAGCTCAGGCTATCCTTTTTTCTTTATTTATTTTATTATTTTAATTTCATAGATAATAGTTTTGAAATTCCGTTTTCTTCCATAGTAACTCCATAAACTGTGTCTGCTGATTCCATTGTTCCTTTTCTATGAGTGATTACTAAGAATTGTGTGTCTTTTGAAAATTTCTTTAAATATTCTGCAAAACGATATACATTCACATCGTCTAATGCCGCTTCTATTTCGTCTAGCACACAGAATGGTGCTGGATTGATTTTTAAAATAGCAAATAGTAATGCTATTGCTGTAAATGCTTTTTCTCCCCCTGATAGAAGCATCATATTTTGTAGTTTTTTTCCTGGTGGTTGTACATTTATATCTATTCCACATTCTAGAATATTTTCTTCATCTTCTAGTTTTAAAGATGCATTTCCGCCTCCAAATAGTTCTTTAAATACTTCTCCAAAATTTTTATTTATTATTGCAAATTGTTCTTTAAATTGTTCTTTCATAGTTTCAGTCATATCTGCAATAATTTTTCTTAATTTTGCCATCGTATCTTCTAAGTCTACTCTTTGTTCACACATAAAGTCGTATCTTTCTTTTAAATTTTTATATTCCTCGATTGAATCTAGATTTACACTTCCTAATTCTTTCAAGTCTTTTCTTAAAGAATTTACTTTTTTTTGTGTTAGTGCAACATTTTCTGGTTTTTCATAGTCTTTTACTGTATTTGGTGTTAGCTCGTATTCTTCCCACATTTTGTTTATTATGTTATTTATGTCTTCTTCTAGTTTTGTCTTTTTTACATCTACTTTAACAATCTGCGCTTTAAGATCTTCAATTACTTTAAATTTATCAGTGATTTCTTGTTCTTGTGTTTCCAGTTTTTTATTTTTTTCTATCCTATCTTGTTTTAATTCTTCTACTTTAGACCCACTTGTTTTTACTTCTTCTTTTATTTTCTCTATTTTTTCTTTTGTTTCTTCTATTAACTTTTCTAAATTGAAGTTATCTTGGTTTATTTCTTCTATTTGTACTTCTTTATTTTTTATACTTTTATTATTGTTTTCTATTTCTAGATTAATTCTTTCTTGTATTTCTTCTATTGAACTTTCACTTTCGTCAAAAGATGAAACAGATATTTTTAGGTTTGTTATATCAAAATTTAAATCGTCTATATATTTTTGGTCATCTTTATTTAAGTCTGCAAATTCATTAATTATTTTTGTAAGTTTTTCTGTTTCCTCTGTTAAAGTTTTTATTTCTTTTTCAATTTTTTGTTTATTTTCCATTGCTTGTGTTTTTTCTTGCTCTATATTTTCTTGTTCTTCTTTTAGACGATTTAGTCTTTTCTCTATTCTAAAAATGTTTTCTTCTATTGATGTTACTTTTTGTTTTTCTGTTGCATAAGTAATGTCCATTTCTTGCAGTTCTTTTTCTAAACTTGTCAATAGTTCTAATGTATCTTCTATTGATTCTTCATATTCGTTTTTTTCTTTTTCTAGATTTTCTTGCTTCTCTTTTAACTTTTTAATTTCTTTTTCTAATTTTTCTATTTCTCTTCCACGTCCTAAGATGTTAACAGTTTTTTTAGCTACTGATCCTCCTGTGATTGCTCCAGATGGATTTATAATATCTCCTTCTAAGGTTATTATTCTAAATGAATATCCATTTTGTTTTGATATCTTTATTGCTGTTTCCATATTATCTACTACAACTGTTCTTCCAAGTAAGTTTGTTACTATTTGCTCATATTTTTTGCTGTATTTTATTAGGTCTGATGCAATTCCAATTACTCCTGGTCCTTTTCCTTTTATTTTGTCTAATTTTTTCCCTCTTACCGATGTAATTGGTAAAAATGATGCTCTTCCTAAGTTATTTTTTCTTAAGTGTTCTACTAGTTTTTTTGCATCTTCTTCTGTATCTGTTACTATGTTTTGTAAACTTGCTCCTAAGCACATTTCGATTGCCGTTTGATATTCTTCTGGAACTTCTATAACATTTGCTAATACTCCATGCATCCCTTTTCCTAGTTCTTTTATTTTTTCACAGTCTTTTAGAAGTGATTTTACACTTTTTATATATCCTTCTTTTTCTTTTTCGGTTTCTATTAAAAATCTTAATTTAGATTCTTTTACTCTTATTTCACTTTGGCAATTATTAATTAAATTGTCATAGTCTTTTATTTTTTTATCAGCTTCTTCTTTCTTTTTATTTATTTCTTCTAAATTAGAAAGTATTTTATTTCTTTTGCTGTCAATTTCATAAAATTCTTTTGATTTTTCATCTTTTTCTAGTCTTGTACTATCTAATTCTGAAATGTAATTTGCAATTTCTCCTTTTATTTGTCTTTGCCTTTTTTCGTGATTTTCAAAATTTATATTATTAGTATGAATTTCTGATTGTAATTCATATTTTTTATCAATATTTGCTTCTACTTGTGATTTATAATTTTCTATTTCTAATTCTTTTGCAGATAGTTTTTCAGTTATTTTTTCTAATTCTTCTTCTTTTTCTTTTAATTCTTTTTCGAATTTTTCTTTGTTTTGTTTTAAGTTGTTTTTCTTTTCTTGCTTTTGTTCTTTTTCTTCTTGTAATTCTTTTATTCTTAAGGTTAGTTCTTCTATTTCTTTTTCATATCTTTTACTGTTTTCTTTGTTATTTCCTATTCTTGTATTTGCTACATTGATGTCCGAATTTAACATTTCTATTTCTTTTTGACTTTCAAATCCTAGGTTTGACATTTCTTCTATTTTTAATGTTATTTCTTCTACTTGTGTTTTTAATTCTTCTTTTAGGTATTTTATTCTTTCTAGTTTTACTTCTTCTTCATTACATTGACTTAAGTATATTTCTTCGTCTTTTACAATTGTTTCTAAACTTTCTTTGTATTTTTCTATGTTGTAGATAAATAAACCTATTTCTATATTTTTTAGTTCTTCTCTTAAGTTCAAATATTTTTTTGCTTTTTCTGATTGCATTTTTAGTGGTTCTATATTTGTTTCGATTTCGGCTAAAATGTCATTAATTCTAAGTAGATTTAATTTTGTTCTTTCTAGTTTTTTTTCAGATTCTTGTTTTCTTGTTCTATATTTTACAATTCCTGCTGCTTCTTCAAATATGTTTCTTCTATCTTCTGATTTATTGCTTAGAATTTCGTCTATTTTTCCTTGCCCTATAATAGAATATCCGTCTTTTCCTATTCCTGTGTCCATAAATAGCTCTAATACATCTTTTAGGCGACATGGTACTTTATTTATAAAATAACCTGTTTCTCCACTTCTATATATTTTTCTTGTTATTGTTACTTCTGTATATTCTATTGGTAAGCTTCCATCTGTATTGTCAAATACTAAAGAACCTTCTGCAAATCCTAAAGATTTTCTATTTTGTGTTCCCGCAAATATGATGTCTAGAGATTTTGCTCCTCTTAGAGACTTCATACTTTGTTCTCCTAAAATCCATCTTATACTATCTGATATGTTACTTTTCCCTGATCCATTTGGTCCTACTACCGCCGTGATTCCAGGCATAAATTCTAATACGGTTTTATCTGCAAATGATTTAAATCCTTGCAATTCTAATCTTTTTAAATACATCTATTATCACCTTTATTGTTTCTTTTATGGATTTTAGTTTATACCATTTTTTTGCTTTTGTAAAGCAACATTGGTGTATTTTCTACACAAAATTTACTCCAGATACAATTTTGGCTATATTATAAATTAATTTTTGTTTTTCTGGTGTACACTTAGATAATAATTCTTGAAATTCTTTTTTTAAGTATATGTTGTTTTTTACATTTGTACCTGTTATTAATTTTTCAATTGGTGTTTCTAATGCAATTGATATTTGAGATAATCTAACTAAATTTGGCTTTGTTGCACCTCTTTCTACTCTACTAATGTATGTTACTGTGACTTCAAGCATTTCTGATAGTTCTTCTTGTGATATTCCTTTTTTTGTTCTTGCTTCTCTTATTCTTTTTCCTATTAATTTAAAATCTAATTTACTTTCTATTACTTCCATTTTTCTCCTCCTTTATATGTAAATATATTACTATAAGTTAAACTAGTCAAATCCGTTTTTGTATTATATGTAAATTTTTATCTATAAATACTCTCAAATACTCTTTATTTTGTAATTATTCTATCTTTTTTATATTTTTAGATTTTTTCTAATATTTCTTTTATATTTGCATCTTCTAATAGGTTATTAAATCGTTCTAATATTATGTTTTTTATATAAATTAAATCCTTTTTATTTTCATTTTTTTCTATCACTATTTTTATATGTTCTTTTAATTCTTCTTTGTTCTTTGATTTTGCAATAAACATTGCATATCCAAATAAACTATGTAATTTTAAAAAGTATTTATCTGATAGTTTGCTTATATCTATTAAATTATATTTTATATCTATTTTATAATTTTCGAATACGTAATTACTTATTGTTTTTTCTTTTGGCTTTTTCGAGAAGTTATATTTTTTTCCTCCCGTGTATACAATAATTGGTACGATTATTGGATAAAAAGCTTCCTGTTCTGTTTTTTTCGTTTTGCTCCAGTCGTACATAATATCTATGCAGTAATTTAAAAGTTGATATACTACGGTACTATCTAATATTGCTTTTTGTTCTACTAAAAAATATATTTCTTCATTTTTTAGTTTGTATAGTAAATCTGGCTTTTGTGATTTGTATTTTAATGCATTGTATTTAATTTTATACTTCATTAAATTCTCACTTTTTATTTTTTCTGTTGGTCTTAAAAACTGATTTATGAATTTTGCCATTTCTTTTTCTTTTTTTAATATATCTTTTACTATTCCATTAGATTTAATTGATATATCATTTTCTTCTAATATATATTCACTTCCTTCTTCCGCAAATTGAAATATCGCATTTAACCTGAGGGTATGAATACACTTAATATAATCGTTATATGTAAAGGTTTTCACTTTTTTCCTCCTTATTTTTGCATATAATATTTTAATAAGTTCAAATATATTTTTAATTTTTTATAAATATTGATTTTAGGGTAAAATTAGTAGTGCTCAAATTTTACTATTATTTTACCTTTTATTTTTTTATTTTTATTAGTTTTTTATTTTTGTGTTTTTGAAATAATTAGAATTAATTTTTGAATTCAAAAAATTTAGATTTAAATTGTATAAGAATTTCCTATATTTATTAAAACATAAAAACGAAGAAATTCCAAGCTTTTCTCCGTTTTTTCTTATACTTTTCATCGCAATTTTCGACATTTAAAGTTGGTTGTTGTCGAAATAACTACTAATTTCTTCTAATTGGTCGAAATTTTTTTGTCTTAGTACTTCAAATACTACAATTGCAACTGAATTGGATAAATTTAATGACCTTAATGTTTTCCTCATAGGTATACGAATTGTTTTGTCGATATATTTTTGTAAAATATCTTCAGGTAGTCCTTTTGTTTCTTTACCAAATAATAAAAATACTTCTTCCATTTTACTATAATTTGGTTCTGAATAAACATGTTTTCCTTTTGTTGTAGCAAAAAACATATTATTTTCTTCTGGTTTGTATTTTTTTAAAAATTCTTCAAATGATTTGTGCTCTTCTATTTCTACTTTATCCCAATAATCTAGTCCCGCTCTTTTCACAGATTTTTCTGAGATATCAAATCCTAGCGGATACACTAAATGTAATTTAGCACCTATTGCTGCACAAGTTCTTGCAATATTTCCTGTATTTTGTGGTATTTCTGGTTCAACCATTACTATATTTAATTTCATATCAATTCCTCCCTAAAATGAGAATTTTTTGGACAATCTCTTTTTTCTCAAATTAATAAATTTAAGGTCTGTCCCCTATTTTCTCATTTTTTGTCTTACATATTCATATAATATTATTCCTGTTGCTACTGATGCATTTAGGCTCTCTGTTTTTCCGAAGCATTGGTATTTTTACTTTTTCATCTGCCATATCTTGTATTTGTTTTTCTACTCCATTTGCTTCGTTTCCTATTATTATTACTTTTTTGTTGTAGTTTATATCATATATACTATTTTCTGTTTGTAGAGATGATACTACTATTTTAAATTTGTGTTTTTTGATTTCTTTTAATGTTTTTCTTAAATCTTCACATTCTATAATTTTTATTCTAAAAATCGCACCCATTGTAGACCTTACCACTTTGGGATTATAACTATCCGCAGTTCCCTTTGATACTAATATTTGTGTAATTCCTATGCTATCTACTGTTCTTAAAATTGTTCCTAAATTTCCTGGGTCTTGTACATCATCTAGTGCTACTATTATATCCTGGTTATAGTCTATTTCTTTATTTTTATTGTTTTTTTCTACAACTGCTAGTATTCCTTGTGGTGTTTGCACTTCTGATAAGTATTTAAATATTTTGTTTGTTACATATATACAATCATATTTTGCAATTTCATACATAAATTCTTTTGGAATACTATCTGTTTTTTCGCAGTCATCACATAATATTATTTGTTTAATCTCAGCTTTTTCTTGCACTGCTTCTCTTAATAATTTTATTCCTTCAATTATGAATTCATTGCTATTGTCTCTTTCTTTTTTGTCTTTTAATTTTTTGATATGCTTAATCAGTTCATTTTCTTTACTTGATATTACTTGCATATTTCTTCTCCTCACTTGAACTTTAGGGACGTTCCTTAAAGTTCATTTTCTTTTTTATGAACTTTAAGGAACGTCCCTAAAGTTCAAAGTTCACGAACAAATTCTGTTACATCATTTAAAATTTTTCTTTCGCTATTTGTTCCTATTTCTAAAGTAACCATTGGTTTAATTCCAGCAGAAAATTTGATTTTGGTTCCATATTTTTTTATTAACTTTGATAAGTCAATTTTATGTTCTTGCTTGCTACTATTTGGTTCAAATGTAAATACGACTGCTGTTTTTCTACTTGCTATTTTTTCAATTCCTTTTTCTTTGCTTAAGTATTTAATTCTTGCAATATCTATTAAGTTTTCTAATTCGTAAGGCATATTTCCAAATCTATCTATTATTTCGTCTATGACATTTGCAATGTCTTCTTCAGTTCTACATAATGCTATTTTTTGGTAAATATCTATTTTTTGGCTTCCATCTCCTATGTAGTTATCTGGTATGTAACTTGTTACATTTAAGTCTATTTGTATATCTTTTTCTGGTTTTATTTCTATTCCTTTCATTTCTTTTACTACTTCGTCTAGCAAGTTGCAGTATGTATCATATCCAACTTGTTCTAAATGACCAGATTGTATTTCTCCGCAACAAACTTCCTGCTCCACGGATTTCTAGGTCTCTCATTGCTATTTTAAATCCAGAACCAAATTCTGTGAATTCTTTTATTGCTTTTAATCTTTTGTCTGCTACTTCTGATAGTAGTTTGTCTTTTTTATATGTTATATATGCATATGCTTGTTTATTTGATCTTCCTACTCTTCCTCTTATTTGATATAGCTGTGCTAATCCCATCCTGTCTGCATTTTCGACAATTATTGTATTTGCATTTGGTATGTCTATTCCAGTTTCTAAAATAGTTGTACATACTAATACATTTGATTTACCCTCAACAAATTCTTGCATAATTTCTTCTATTTTTTTTCCTGTCATTTGTCCGTGTGCATATACTACATTTGCCTCTGGTATTAAACCTGATATTTGTTTTGCTTTGTTTTCTATTCCTTCTACATTATTAAACAAATAAAAAACTTGCCCTTCTCTTTCTAATTCCTTTGTTATCGCTTCTTTTATAACTTCCTCGTCATATTCTAATACATATGTTTGAACTGGTCTTCTATCTTGTGGTGGTTCATAAATTACAGACATATCTCTTATTCCTACTATTGACATATGCATTGTTCTTGGTATTGGAGTCGCTGTCATTGTTAGAACGTCCACATTTGTTTTTAGTTGTTTTATTTTTTCCTTGGCTTTTACTCCAAAGCGATGTTCTTCGTCTATTATTAAAAGTCCTAAATCTTTAAATTCTACATCTTTGCTAAGTACTCTATGTGTTCCAACAACAATGTCTACTTCTCCTAATTTTATTTTTTTAACAACTTCATCTTGATATTTTTTGCTTTTAAATCTATTTAAAATGTCTATTTTTATTGGGTAGTCTTTCATTCTTTCTTTAAATTCTTTGTATTGTTGTTCTGCAAGGACTGTTGTTGGTGCTAGATATACTACTTGTTTTCCATCCATTGTTGCTTTAAATGCTGCTCTTATTGCTACTTCTGTTTTTCCATAGCCTACATCTCCACAAAGCAGTCTATCCATTGGTCTTTCGCTTTCCATATCTTTTTTTACTTCTTCAATACAGCGTAATTGGTCTTCTGTTTCTTGGTATGGAAATTTTCCTTCAAATTCCGCTTGCCAAGGTGTGTCTTTACTAAAACTATATCCTCTTGCTTTCTCTCTTTTTGCATATAATTCGATTAATTCTTTTGCTATTTCTCTTAAGTTCTTTTTTACTTTTGCTTTGGTCGTTTCCCATTCTTTGCTTCCTAATTTATTAATTTTTGGCTTAATTTTATCTCCACCAATATATTTTCTAATGGCATCTAAATCGCTTGTTGGGATGTATAAAATATCATCTTTTTGATATTTTATTTTTATATAGTCTTTTATTGTTCCATCTGCTTTTATAGTATTTACTCCTACATAAATTCCAATTCCATATTTTTTATGTACTACGTAATCTCCCACTTTTAAATCGGCAAAAACAACTTTTTCTCCTTCCTTAAAAGCTGTATGCATTATTCTTCTTTTTTTCTTTTCCCCACTGATTAATTCGTCTGCTTGGATTACAAGTTGGTTTAAATCATAGTTTTCAAATCCAGAAGATAATTTTCCTATAGTTATTGTTACTATGCTTTCAGCAGATTTCGTAATTATTGTTTGATTTAGTTTTTCTTCTATTTTACATATTATGTCTTTTTCTTCTAATAGTGTTTTTAATTTTTTTGCTTTTTCTTTACTTTCTACTAGGATGTATATTTTCTTTTTTTCTTTTACTGCTTTTTCTATGTCTTTAAATAGTTCTTCTATCTCACTTTTATAATAGTTTACATCTCTATAATTAAAGTGATATTTTTCTGATACTATATTGTTAATTATATCTTGTTTTTCAACATAAACTACTTGTTTTTCTTCTAGTGTTTTTTCTATTTTTTCTAGATCTAGCATATTGTTAACTGCATCTGGAATTATCTTTTCTTTTTCTATTAATACTTTTTTTAAGTTTTCTGCATCTATTCTAATATTTTTAAGTCTCTGTTTTATTTTTCCAAATTCGTCTAAAAATATACAATAATTATTGTTTAAATAGTCTAATAATCCTTCTTGTTCATTATAAAAGCAATCAAAATATTTGTCCATTTTACTAATATAGTTTCCTATCTTTATTTGTTCTATATCTTCTTCTACTATTTCAGGATTTTGATAGCTATTACTTGTTTCTATTTTTTTGCATATTTTTTCTATTTTATCCTCTAATATGTATTCATGTGCTGGATATATAGTTACAGCTTCTTTATTATTTATTGACCTTTGACTAGATATGCTAAAGTCCCTAATTGAGTCTATTTCGTCTCCCCAAAATTCAATTCTTATACCTGTTTTGTCATTTACTGCTATATCAACAATTCCACCTCTTATACTGAATTGTCCTCTTCCTTCAATTAGTTCATATCTTGAATATCCAAGTGCTATTAGTTTTTTCTTTATTTCTTCTAAGTTGTATATTTCTCCAACTTTTAATTTTAATTCATTTTTATAAAGTGATTTTTTAGATGGTAATCTTTGCATTATTGCTTCTATTGTAGTTACAATTATTAGATTTTTTTTAGAATATATTTTATTTAGTGCTTCTATTCTTTTATATGGCAAGTCCTTACTTTCTGCTATGTAATCATATGTTACTACTTCTTTTTTTGGAAATAGCACTACTTTATTTGTAAAATATTTTATATCTTCATATATTTTTTTTGAATGTATTTCGTTATATGTTACTATGCAAATTGGTTTTTTACCAAATTCATTAATTGCTGTCCCTAAAAGTACCATTCCAACGTCATTTAAGCCCGATATTGCTATCGGACTTTGTTTATTTTCTATTTTTTTTAGTAGTTCAATAAACTTTGGATTTTTTCCAAATTCTCCTAATATTGTGTTCATAGTTTCCCCTGATTTTTGTATTTTTCGTATGCATTATAGCAAATTTTTCTTATTTTGTCAATTTTGCAAAGCTTGTAATCTAGCTTATTTCTAGCAAAAATCGCTTTTTAATGTTTTATAATTTAATTTGCAATTTTACATTTTAATTACTAGTCTATTGAATTTAGAATGAATATATTTTTCTAATTTTTCCATAAATTCTGCTGGTTTAATCTCTTTTTTTGCAACCATATCTAATCCTTTTTCCCAACTAGCTGTTAGTTTTGGATTTAACATATCTGGCATTGACTTATTTACAATATCATAAATAGTTTCACCTTTTAGGGTTGGTGTTATAATTTGGGTTTTTGTGTTTATTTCTATGTATTTTATTTTTTCTAGCTTTTTTATAATTTCTGCTCTTGTTGCACTTGTTCCTATCCCAGCTCCTTTGATTTGTTCTCTTAATTCTTCCTCTTCTATTAGTTTTCCCGCATTTTCCATTGCAAGTATTATAGAACCTGAATTGTATCTTGTTGGTGGTGATGTTTCCGCTTCTTTTAACTCAAAATTTTTTATTTCCACCTCTTGACCATTTTTTAACTTTTTAAATATTTCTAATTCATTTTGTTTATCATTATTTTCTTCTTTTTTAGTTTCATTTTCCACATTTTGTACATTTTCTGTGGATTTTTTGTTCTTTTTATCATTTGGTTTTAAAATTTCCAAATAACCTTGTTTCACACAAACTTTTCCACTTGCTTGAAATGTTTCTACTGTTTTTTCTTCTTCGTTTTCAATTTCAACAGTTAGTTGTACTTTATTATATTCTGCTGGTGGATAAAATATTGCTAAAAATCTTTCTACAATTACTTTATAAACTTTTTTATGCAACTCTGGAAGTCCATTATAATTTTCGTATCCTTGTCCTGTTGGTATAATTGCATAGTGGTCTGTTATTTTGCTGTCATTTACATACTTTGTTTTAACAAGATTTGTAGAATATTTTTCTTCTATCATTTTTTTTATATATCCTTGCACTTCATCGTCTTTATAGTTTCTTGCAATTCCATTTAAATTTTTTGTTATTTCTTTTGCTACAGCCGTTGATAATACCCTTGCATCTGTTCTAGGATATGTTACTAATTTTTTTTCATATAGATTTTGTATAATTTCTAATGTTTCGTCTGGCTTTATTTTAAATCTTTTTGTACATTGATTTTGTATTTCGGCTAAGTTAAATAAAAGTGGTGCATTTTCCTTTTGTTTTGACTTTTTTAAATTTTTGATAATAGCTTTTTTGCCTTGTAAGCTTTTTATAAATTCTTTTGCATCCTCTTCTTTTTTTAGTCCTGATTCATTATACAATTTTGGTGATTCAAATAATTTTGACTTTTCGTTTACTTTCCATTCTGCTTTAAAAGATGAATTTTCATCTCCAAATTCTCCTACTATTTTATAATACTTGGTTTTAACAAAGTTTCTTATTTCTCTTTCTCTTGAAACTATCATTCCAAGTACGCAAGTCATTACTCTCCCTACTGAGATAGATGCTTTTTCTTCATTAATTTTATTTGCTAAATTTCTTCCATATATTATTGATAATAATCTAGAGAAGTTTATTCCAATTAGATAATCTTCTTTTGCTCTTAGATATGCACTATCCGATAAACTATCATATTCTGATAAATCTTTTGCTTCTCTAATTCCTCTTAGTATTTCTTCTTCAGTTTGAGAATCTATCCATACTCTTTTCATTTTTGCTTTTGGGTTAGGCTTTGCCATCATAAAAACTAGCCTTTGGATATATTCTCCTTCTCTTCCAGAGTCTCCTGCATTATAAATTTCTTCTATATCTTCTCTTTGCATTAATGTCTTTACAATTTCAAACTGATTTGCTACCCCAGGTATAATTTCGTATTTCCATTCTTCTGGAATGAATGGTAAGGTATCTAATCTCCAGAATCTTAACTTTTCATCGTATTTTTCTGGATAACTCATTGTAACTAAATGTCCCACACACCAAGTTATAATCCAACTTTCTGATTCTAGATATCCATTTTTTCTGTTTGTTGTTATTTTTAATGCTTTTGCAAATTCCATTGCAACTGATGGCTTTTCTGTTATTAGTAATTTTTTGCCCAATTTATATCATCCTTTATTTTAGTTTTTCTGCTAGGTATTGTTCTGTTATGTTTCGTATTTTTTCTATTTTTTCTTTTGTGCTTTCTTCTTCAAAGTTAAAGCGATTTATTATTTTATTTATATAATCTTTTTCTTTTATAATTTTAAGGCTTTCTTTAAAGCTTATATCATATATAAAAGATATCATACCAACTATTTTGTCGGCTTCCGTTTTTTTTATTTTATTTTCTATTAATCTCTTTTCTAAAAAATTCTCCTCTACTACTTTAGTAATTACATTTTTTTGTACTTTTTCTTCTTCACCTTTCCAAAATATTTCTGATGCCTCATATAGAATATCTATCTTATCAGCATCTTTTATTAAACCACAAAATAGCTTTTCTTGATTAGTTAAATTCTTTGTTTCTAAGATATATTTATTATGATTTTTTATTGCCTTTTTTATAATTTCATAATATTTTTCTTCTATTGCATAATCCTTAATTTTATTTTCTTTAAATAAAATTTCTACTCCTAGGTCTCCGTGATCTATACTAATGTGGTCTTTATAAGTTTTATATTTTGTATATTGCTGAAATCTTCCTATATCGTGAAGTAATCCTATTAATGAAGCTAAGTTTATTTGTTCTTCAGTTAGATCCTTTTTCCTTGCTAATTTTTCACTTATTTTCATAACTCTAATACTATGTTTTATTTTTAAATCTATTTTAGGATTTTTTGTATCAAAATCACCTGTATAGTTTATAAATTCTTTAGTTGCTTTTCTTAAATCTATCATTTTTTATTCTCCTAATTTTTCTTTTATATAATTTATTGTTATTTCATATGCATTAGTATATTTACTCATTGTATCTTTATCATTAAATGAAAATCTATTATATAATTTTTGAATATACTTATTATCATTAATATAACGAAGTCCATAATCAAAATTAAAGTCAAATACATAAGCAAAATGAGAAATAATTGTATCTGCAGCATTTTGTCTTTTACTATAATCTATTTTTCTATCTTCTAAAAATTCTCTATATATTTCGTCTGTTATTTTTTCATTCGACATATCTTCTGTTTCATAAATTGTTTTAACTTCATCAAAAGTTAAGATATAAAGTATATCTGTTTTGTCAGCATCTCTAATTATTTTTGAATGTAGCTTTTGTCTTTTACTTAAACCTTCTTCTATTTTATTTTTATTATGATTTATAATTGCTTTTTTTATTATTTCATCAAATTCTGGTGTTTCAATAAATTTTCTAATATTACCTTCTTCAAATAAAATTTTTGCTCCGTATTCTCCGTGGTTTATGCTATTTTTATCTATAAATGTATGATATTTTTTTATTTGCTCAAATCTACCTATATCGTGTAATAGACCTATTAACTCTGCTAATTCTACATCTTCTTTATCCAAATTCAAATTTTCTGCAATCTCTCTTGCTCTTTTGGAAGTTCTTTCAATATGTGCAATTTTTAATTTAATTTGTTTATTTTCTATATCATAATCTTTTACATATTCTTTAAACGCTTTTTTTGCTTTAACTATATCAATCATTTTTTACACCTCGGTTGGAATTGTATCATTTTTCGTTTTTATTTGCAAGCAATAAAAATCCTTGAAATTTCCTGGTTTTTGTTATATAATGCACACAGTTAAAAGATTTTGAAAGGAGTTTTCTTTATGGATTATAATTTTAATGAGATTGAAAAAAAATGGCAAAAATATTGGGATGAAAATAAAACATTTTTCACTGATGTTTGGGATTTTTCAAAGCCAAAATTTTATGCTTTAGATATGTTTCCATATCCCTCTGGACAAGGTTTGCATGTTGGTCACCCAGAAGGATATACTGCAACCGATATTCTATCTAGAATGAAAAGGATGCAAGGCTATAATGTTTTACACCCAATGGGATGGGATGCTTTTGGTCTTCCAGCTGAGCAATATGCTATAAAAACAGGAAACCATCCAGCTGGATTTACTAAAAAAAATATAGAAACTTTTAAAACACAATTAAAAATGTTAGGTCTTTCTTTTGACTGGGATAAAGAAATTTCTACTTGTGACCCTAGTTATTATAAATGGACTCAATGGATTTTTAAGCAATTATACAAAGATGGTTTAGCAAAATTAGTTGAAATGCCTGTTAACTGGTGCGAAGGTTTAGGTTGTGTTTTATCTAATGACGAAGTAATTAATGGTAGAAGCGAAAGAGGCGATTTTCCTGTTGTTCGTAAAAATATGAAACAATGGGTTTTAGATATTCCTAAATACGCTGACATTTTATTAGACGGTTTAGAAGACTTAGATTGGCCTGAATCTACTAAAGAAATTCAAAGAAATTGGATTGGAAAATCAGAAGGTGCTGAAGTTACTTTTAAAGTTGATAGTTCAGATAATCTAAAATTTACTGTATTTACAACTAGACCAGATACTTTATTTGGTGCTACATATTGCGTTCTAGCACCTGAACTAGAATTAGTAAACCAGATTACAACACCTGATAAAAAACAAGAAGTAGAAAATTACAAAACTTTATCTGCTTCAAAATCTGACTTAGAAAGAACTGAATTAAATAAAGAAAAAACAGGTGTCTTTACTGGAAGCTTTGCAATTAACCCTGTAAATGGAAAGAAAATTCCAATTTGGATTTCTGATTATGTATTATCTACTTATGGAACAGGATGTATTATGGCAGTTCCTGCTCATGATCAAAGAGATTATGAATTTGCACGTAAATTTGATATTGAAATTATCCCTGTATTAGAAGGTGGAGACATTTCAAAAGAAGCTTTTGTAGGTGATGGTGTTCACATTAATTCTGACTTCTTAAATGGATTAAATAAAGAAGACGGAATTTCTAAAATGATTTTATGGCTTGAAGAAAATCATTTTGGTACTAAAAAAGTAAACTATAAATTACGTGAATGGATTTTTGCAAGACAACGTTATTGGGGAGAACCAATTCCAATTGTTTATTTGGATGACGAAATGAGAGCACTAGCTGATTCAGATTTACCTTTAGTTTTACCAGAACTAGAAGATTATGCTCCTTCTAAATCAGGTGCATCTCCTTTAGATAAGGCAACAGATTGGATAAATACCACTTTTGATGGTAAACCTGCAAAAAGAGAAACAAGTACAATGCCTGGTAGTGCTGGGTCTAGTTGGTACTTCTTACGTTATATTGATCCTAATAATGAAAACGAATTAGCCAATAAAAAATTATTAGAATATTGGATGCCTGTTGACTTATATGTTGGTGGTCCAGAACACGCAGTTGGCCATTTATTATATTCTAGATTTTGGAATAATTATTTATATAACAAAGGTTATGTACCAGTTAAAGAACCATTTGCAAAATTGCGTCATCAAGGTATGATTTTAGGAACAAATGGCGAAAAAATGAGTAAATCTAAGGGAAATGTTATTAATCCTGATGATATGGTAAGAGAGTATGGCGCTGATAGTTTAAGAGTTTATGAAATGTTTATGGGACCAATTGATAGTGCCAAACCTTGGGATCCAAATGGAATAGATGGTTCTAAGAAATTTTTAGATCGTGTTTGGAGATTATATGTAGATTCTAATAAAATTAAAGACCAAGAAAATAAAAACCTTGAAAGAGTTTATCATTATACAGTAAAAAAAGTAACTAACGATTATGAAACAATGAACTTTAATACAGCTATTTCACAAATGATGATTTTTATAAATTCTGTTAATAAAGAAGATTTATTCCCAAAAGAATATGCAGAAGGATTTTTAAAATTATTAAATCCAGTAGCACCACATATTACAGAAGAATTATGGAATATCTTAGGACATAATAATACAATTTCTTATGAAAAATGGCCTGAATATGACGAAAATAAAACAATTGAAGATACTATTACTCTACCAATTCAATTTAATGGTAAATTAAAAGCTACTATTCAAATTAAATTAGATGAGGATGAATCTTCTATAAAACAAAAAGTACATAACGCTATTGATTCTAAATTAGATGGAAAAACAATAATTAAAGAAATTTATGTAAAAAATAAGATTTATAATATTGTTGTGAAATAATTTACTTAGCCTATTAAAATTTATATTTAAAATTCTAATAGGCTTTTATTTTTTATTAACTATAGAACTTAAGTAATAAATTTTGTCTCCTTGCTTGTCTATTTTTTTCTCACAGATTTTAATTCTTTTTTTTAACTCTTCTTTTTTTTCTTCTTGAGATTGAAATGCATCAAATAATATTTGCAATTTTTCTCCGTGTTCTACTTCGATTTTTGCTACTGTACGACTTATATTTCTTACTTCTGCTTTTAAGTCTGACATATCTTCTTTTAACACAGATACGTCTCCTTTTAGTACTGACATTTCTTCTTTTAGTCCTAATATTTCTTCTTTTATATTCTTTTGTTCTTCATATATCTTAAGTAGTATGTCTTCATTTTTAATTTCTTCCATATTTTACCTCCTTTCTTATTTATTAATATCATAATATTGATAGTGTTATCATTATATATTTATACTATATATATGTCAAGAATATTTCATCGACATTATTCGACAAACAGCTATAAACTTCTCTATTCGCAATTAATTTATTAATTAAATTTTTTATTTTATTGTAATTAAACTGTAATTAATATTTAATATTATTGAAATATATTAATATCACTGTTGTAGTATAATATGATATAGATTATTATACTAAGGAGATTATAAATGAGTGTAGAATCTGATTTAAAAAAAGATGGAATTCTGGTAACCCAAAAGCTAGATACTTTAAAAGTTAATTCTATAGCAAATAATATATCTATCAAGCTTTGTAATACATTTCCTGATTATGGGCTTAACCAAAATGAATTATTTATTAAATTATCCAGATTAAATATGTATAAGGCAAAAATGCCAGAAGGTATGGCGGAAGCAAATTATTTTTATAAAAATTCTTCTATTTATTTTAATGAACACATTAATGATGAAGACTTAGAAGAATTTGCAGTTCATGAATGCATACATTATCTTCAAGAAATAAAAGATAAAAGAAACTATCCTATAAGAATGGGGCTTTGTGACTACACAGAATTTAAAATTTATGGTCTAGGACTAAATGAGGCTGCTGTTCAACTTATGGCATCTAAGATTAATGGAATCCCTAAAGAATATGTAAAATATTTTGGAATTAGTTTTGAAACAATTAGTCCTTCTTATTATCCTTTAGAGTGTTGCCTTGTAAATCAATTGGCTTACTTAATTGGAGAAGATATTTTATTTGAAAGCACATTAAAAAGTAATGATAATTTCAAAGAAAAGTTTGCTATGGCTACTTCTCCTAAAGTATTTATGGCTGTACAAAACTCAATTGATGATATTTTAAATGCTGAAGAAGAAATCATAAAACTTAATAACAGGATCTCTGGAATCGATGATAGAAATAAGAGGGTAGATGGTATGTTAAAGAAAATTGACGAGTTAAAAAATGAAATTTCTTTAACATTTATGAGAACTCAAAATTTAATTATATCTAGTTATTTTGACAAAGCATTTGATTCTATTTCTAATTTAGAAGAAGTAGAGAATTTTAGAAAAAAACTATATTCATTTAAAGACTATTTAGGTTGTATGGAAGGCTATACTTTTTTTAATGAATATTATGTAAAAAAAATGGAACAGCTAGAAAAGAAATATAATGCATTAGAAAATGGTGAGATAGAAACTGCTATCCGCATCATATCAAAAAAAGAAAATAAATTGATTGCATTATTTAAAGCTATTAAAAAATTATTTTTTAGAAATTTAACTAAAGAGGATTCTGAGTATTAATTTTATTTATTTGATAACAAAAATTAAATATTAACATATTAGCAATATATGCTTAAATCTAACTAAAAGAAGCTTAATTTTAAAGCTTCTTTTTTATCTATTTTCTATTTCTTGATTTGTTTTTATATTCTTTCATATATAATTTTTTATATATTTTCTATAATTTTCTTTGCCGCTTCTCTTCCAGAATATGATGCCCAAGCAACTGTTCCTTTTACTCCTGCTAAATCTCCTCCTGCATAGATTTTTTTATCAGAAGTTTGATAATTTTCATTAATTTCGATATTTCCCCACCTATTTAACTCTAGAGCTAATTCCTTTACATATGAAGCTGGGTTTGCTCCTAGTGCCATAATAATATAGTCTATATCTATTTTGTAATTACTTTTTTCGATATTTACTGGAACTAGTCTTGTTTCTCCTTCTTTTTGTACTAGTTCTGTTTTTATTAACTCTACCTCTGTTACTTTTTCTTCTTTATTTCCAATTATTTTTACAATATTATTTTGGAATAAGAATTCTACACCTTCATTAATTGCTTCTTCAATTTCTTTATCTTCTGCAGGCATTTGCTCTCTTGCTCTTCTATATATTACTTTTACTTCTTCTGCTCCTAATCTTTTTACTGTTCTTGCGCAGTCCATTGCAACATTTCCACCACCTACGATGGCTACTTTTTTTCCTTTGTAGTCTGGATGTAAATTATATTCTAGAAGTTCATTTCCTCCAAAAACTCCTTCTAGTTCTTCACCTTCGACTCCCATTTTAGAAGAACAATTGGCTCCAAATCCTAAAAATATGGCATCATATTTTTCTTTTAACTCTTCTAAACTTAGATTTTTTCCAAGTTCTTTTTGGTATTCTACTTTTATTCCCAATTCTAAAATATTTTTTATTGTTTCTTTTACTATGCTTTTTTCTAGTCTAAATTCTGGAATTCCATATCTTAAAAGACCACCTAATTCATTATATTTTTCGTATATTATTACTTCTATTCCAGCTTTTGCTAAAAACGCTGCTGCAGTTAGCCCTGATGGTCCTCCACCAATTACTGCTACTTTTTTATTTCCTCGTATTTTTTTATTTTTTTCTATTTCTTCTTCCCAGTATTTTAATAGATTCTCTCCTTCTTCCATTGCTTTGTCAAAAACAAAAGCTTCTAAATCTCCAATTGCAACGGGTTCGCCTTTTATTCCTCTTACACATGAGCCTTGACATTGTTTTTGATGTGGGCATATTCTTCCACAAACACCTGGAAGTACTGTTGTTTGGCATAATATTTCGTATGCTTTTGCATAATTATTATTTTTAATTTGTTCTATAAAATCTGGTATATTATTTCCTAAAGGACATCCTTTTAGTGAACAAGGTTTTACTTTACAATGTAAACAATATTGTGCTTTGTTTTTTATTTCTTCCATTTGATTTCTCCTATATCTTCTTAAATTTATTGTATATTTCCTAACTTAGCTTTTTTAATTTATATAAATCTCAATTTATTTTCACACTAAATTTTATCTATATTATTTTATATTAATTTATTATTTTTAGTCAATGAAACTGACTTACTTGTTTAATTCTTTCATTACTAATTTTAAGTCATTAATAAAATCTATTTTTTTATTTTCGTCTCTTAATAAAGCTGCTGGATGCCAAGTTGGCATATAGTTTATTCCCTTTTTTTCTACCCATTTACCTCTTGAAGCTGTAATTCCATATTCTTTTCCCAAAATATGTTTTAAAGCTACACTTCCGAAGTAATACTATTATTTCTGGCTTTACTAAAATTACTTGGTTTCTTAAGTAATTCATACAAGCATCACATTCATCTTCTTCTGGGTTTCTATTAGCAGGTGGTCTACATTTTACTATATTTGCTATATATACATCTTCTCTTTTTAAGCCAATTGTTTGAAATGCTAGGTTCATTAATTTTCCTGCTCTTCCAACAAATGGTTCCCCTAGTCTATCTTCGTCCGCTCCTGGTCCTTCTCCAATAAACATTAGTTTAGCATTTTTATTTCCTGTTCCAAATACGATATTTTGTCTTGTTTTATATAATTTACATTTATTGCATCCTTGAATAGATTTTTCTAATTCTTCCCACGTTTCAAACATTTCTTAATCTCCCTTGTTTAATAGATTTTTTTAATAATATATAATTTTATTTTTAAATAGTCAATAGAATAGCATTTGCTTTTTTAGTAGTAATTTTCATTTGTAAAACTCACATAAAAAAGCACGTTTTTAGTAAACGCACTTTTCTATTAATTCTATTTTAATTTTTTTAGATGTATCTATTTTCGCTTTAGTTCCTATTGGTATTACTGTTTTTGTTTCTATATGTCCAAAATTATTTGATTTTATTATTGGGATTTTATACTCACTTCCTATTACGTCCATTATGATTTTTTCAAGTGAGATTTTGCTTTCATGTTCGTAATTTCCTATCCATAGTCCTTTTATTTTATTAAACACTCCATTTTGCTTTAAATAGTATAAATAGTTGCTTGCAAGTGCTGGACCTGTTTCAAATCCTAATTCTTCTAAGAATAATATTTTATTTTGAAAATCAATTTTGTATTTTCCTTCTACTAAACCTCTTACTAAACTTAGGTTTCCACCAATCAGTTCTCCTTCTGCTATTCCTTCCTTAATGGTTATATATTCTTCTTGAGCTTCTCCTATTTCTAGTTTTCCTTCTACAAAACGTTTTATTGCTTCTTTATAACTATAATTCGTTTCGTCAGTTGCTATTGTTTTAAAATTTGTTCCACTAAAAGTAACTAATCCAGTTTTAGCAGTTATTATGTTTGTAAGAGATGTTATATCACTATATCCACATATAATTTTGGGATTATTTTTAATTAATTCATAATCTAAATATTGGAATACAGTATTTGAGTTTTCTCCACCTTTTGCACACCAAATCATTTTTACTTCTTTGTCATAAAACATAGAATTTATATCTTCTGCTTTTTCTTTTGCTGTGGCACTATATCCATTTGTGTTTGAAAAAAGATTTTTTGAAAATTTTACTTTAAATCCATCTTTTTCTACTATTTCTTTTGCTCTTTTTATTTCTTCTATGTTTTCTCCTATAATTGGATTAGATGGTGCAACTACACCAATTGTATCCCCTTTTTTTAATCTATTTGGAATAATCATTTTCTATCCTCCTTTTAAGAGGATGTTTTTTTGCCCCGTCCCAAAAAACATCCAAAAAACATCTTATTTTAATTCAATTAATGCTGTATTTAAGCCATAACCCTCTTTTTCTACTCTAAAAGAATGAATTATATCAGAATTGCATACGCTACAAATTCCACTATCTATTATATTTTCTTCTTTTAACCCTTCTTTTTTTAATATCATTTTATTAATTAGAACAGTATCTATATTCCATTTTTTATTTGGTATTTTTTCTTCTATTATTTCTTCTAATTTTTCTAAATCTTGAAATTCCGTTTCAAACATATCTTTAACATCTTTTTCTACTTCAAAATGACATTTTCTAATGCTTGGGGCTATACAACAAATAATATCTTCTGGATTACAGCTAAATTCTTTTTTCATTTTTTCTACAGTTTTTATAGAAATTCTTTGCAAAGTTCCCCTCCAACCAGAGTGTGTATTTGCAATTACTTTTTTTACTGGATCAAAAAACAATAATAAGATACAATCTGCATTTGTAGTAGATAATATTTGGTTTGTTTGGTTTGTTATTAACCCATCTGTTTTACTATAATTTTCTAAATTAATATCTGGTTCTCCATTTTTTATTTTTCTATTAACTACTTTTACTTCGTCTGTATGTTCTTGATTAGTTTTAATTAGATTCTTATAATCAGAACCTATACTACTACATAATTCTTCATAATCTTTTAGTGCTTTAGTGTATTCTTCCTTACTTAATTTTTCTTTGTTTGCTCTAGCTGTTCTAAAGTTTCTATCAATACCTAATGAATATGCATGATTTATAATGTCCTTATATTCTAATAATTTTTTAAATTGTAAATATTCTATATTTCCTTTTTTCACGTGAATTACGTTTTCGTTAGATAAATCCATTTTTACACTTCCTATCTAAATTTTATCTTTTATTTTTGTAGTTCCGTTTTCATTTTTAATAAAATATCATCTTTTGTTTTTTGGTCAATATAATTATATTTATTTTGGTTTTGACCTGCGTGAAATCCGCAAATTGAATGATATTCACAATACTTACATGGTGTTTTTCCTTTTTTATAATATGGTTTTAAGTAGATTTTACCTTTTAAAATTTCTCTAGAAATATCTTTAATTGTTTTATAAATATATTCTTGTAAAACTTTAAATTCTTCTTTTTTTACACCATTAGTCCATTTTTCATTAACTCCTCCAGATGCTGTTATTGCTGCTGGCACTAGTTTAGAGCTTCCTTGCTGTAATGTGTTATCATTCATTTTTATAATTTTAATATCTGCAATAATTAGACCTTTCATTTTGAAATTTTTTCTAATCATTTCTTCTACTTCTTCTTCGGTTATATTTTTTTCTGCTTTTACCATTTGTTCTAACAAAGAAAAATAGAAAATTCCAGCTGGCATAATGTCTTCTTGTTTTGCTATTGCATCCATATATGTTAAAAGTTGTATTTGTAAGCCTGCATATACTTCGTTTAAGTCTATATTTTTAGCAGATGATTTGTAGTCTATAATTCTTAAGTACTTTCCTTCTTCATTTTTTGCAGTATCAACTCTATCAATTTTTCCTGTAATTTCAATTCTTTTTCCATCTTCTAATTCCAATATTATAGGTTTGTATTTTCCTTTTTTTCCAAATTCAATTTCAGTTCCTTCTATGTTAAAGTCACTATAAATTATAGTTTGTATAATATATTTTAATGCTTTGCTTACAATCTTTTTTAATCTTCTTACTAATACTTTGTATTTTGCAGTTGCTGTAAAAACAAAATTTTTACTTAAAAGCAAGTTTTCGTCTATAATTTTAGACACAATTTCTAAAATTTGTTCTTCTTCTATTTCCGCTAAATTAATATTTTCTTGCCTTACATATTTAAAGAACTCGTCGATTGTTTCGTGCATAAAAGAACCTGTATTAAAGCTTTGTATTTTTAGTTCTTCTTTTTCTTTTAGTTTTAATCCATATTGTAGGTAGTATGAAAATGGGCAACTTCTATATTTTTCTAATCTTGAAATACTTGTATTTAATGTATTTCCATATAATTTGTTTATATTTTCTTTTTTTATATCTTCTGGTAAATTTGTGTAATTAAGTCCTTTTAAGTCTTCTATTAGTTTTAAATTCCACTCGTTTTGACTTTTATAATATTTATAAATCTGATACCAAATTTCTTGTATGTTTTCTCTTTTTTTTAATTTTGCAATATTTTCAATTAATTCTTCATATGTAACTGCTAAATTTACAAGTTCATATTTTTTTGTAATTACATCACTTTTTTCTTTTAATTCTGGAAAAATCTTTTTTATTTTATGTATTAATATTGATGGTCTTAAAGATTTTCCGTCATAATCAGATGATGCATATGATAAATATAATTTTTTTTCAGCTGTTGTAAAAGCTTTATATATATTAAAATTATCTTCATATAATTGTTCTATTGTCCCTTTTGCTAGCTCTATTCCATCTTCTTTTAAAACTTCTCTATCTGAGTCATTAAAGAATCCTTCGTCTTTATTTATACTTGGAAATACACCATCATTTAATCCTATTATAAATACTGCTTCTACCTTATGACTTCTAGATCTATCTATATCTCCAAACGTCACTTGGTCTTGCATTCCTGGTATTTTTCCTAATTCACTATTTTTTAAGCCGATTTTTATTATTTTGTAATATTCATCAATTGTTATTTTATCGTCTTGGAAAATATTTATCATTTCATCAAAAATAGAAATTATAATTTCATAGCTTGCTTTATACTCTTTTGCTAAATCAATTAAGTCATTTTCTTCTAATTCGTGCATTTTATCAGCTATTTTTTCTTCTATTTTTTGTTCTTGTAAGAATTGATATAATGTTTTAGTAATATTACTTACTGTTCTTTGCTTTCTTATATTTTCTTGTAAATTAATTAATGGATTTATTATTTCTTTTCTTAGCTCATTTAATCTCTTAATTTCTTCTTTTTTTGACTCTTGATCTATCTCATAAACAAAATCTTTTTTCCATTTACTTTGTTTTATTCCCCATTTTGTACAATAATTTTCAAGTTTAAATAATTCGTCTTCTTCTATTTCGCAAAATCCAGATTTTATATATGTAAAAACAGCTTCATTTGTAAAGTTTTTGCTTATTACTTCTAATATTGATAATATGTATTGTACAATTATATTTTGATTTAAATCTCTTTTTTCGTCAATAAAAACTGGTATGTCATACTTATTAAATACTGTTCTTACTAAAGATGAATAAGTTTCAATATTTTTTGTTATAATTGCAATATCTCGATATCTTAAGTTTTGTTTTCTTACCAACTTAGTTATTTGCTTTGCAACCTCTTCTATTTCAGAATACTCATTTTTAGCTAAAAATAATCTTAAGTTTTCCACATTTTGCTCATATTTTGTGGATTTTATAGAATAAAGATTTTCACTTAAGTGTTTTAATTCCTTTGTTTTAAATCTATGTATTTCTTTTAAATTAACTGGTTCTTCAATTATAAAACCTTCTTCGTTTGCCAAGTTTATTATTTTTTGTAATGTTATTTTATTTGAATAATAAATATCTGTATCCGGATTAATTGGTGGATTTAAATTATCAACACAAATTGTGATGTTTACTTGTTTTGAATACCTAATTAGCTCTCTTATTACTTCATATTCTTGATAGGTAAACCCTGCAAATTCATCTATGTAAAATATACTGTCTTTTACAAAATCTGCATCTTTAATATGGCTTGCTAATTTTGTTAATAAATCTGTTTCTTCAATGTAATTATTTAAAATTTTGTTCTCATAATTTTCATAAATACATATCATATCAGAAAGTTTTGTTTTTAAATATAAGTCATTTATATTTTCTTTTTCTTCTTGTAAATCTATAATTTTTACTCCGTGCTTTTTAAATTCAGTAATTGCTCTTGTACATACTTCTATATTTTCGTCAGATTTTCCTAAAAATTTAAGCTCTTTTTTATATTTATTTAAAATAGAATAAATTAGCATCGCCTTTCCACATTTAGAAAGTGGTGTGTTATTATTTTCACCAATATCATTTAATACTCTATATGCCATTCTGCTTAAAGTAAGTACTTCTGCATTCATTGTAGCTGTAGTTTTTATTGTTTCCATAAGCTTTCTTTCTGCTGTAAAAGAAAATTGCTCTGGAGTGATTACAAAAATATTCTTTTCTTTTTCTATTATTCTTGCTATTTCAGAGAAGCAGTAAGTACTCTTTCCGCTTCCTGGCTTTCCATAAATTATCTTAAGTCCCATATCTACTTCTCCTCTCATTTTGGTCACTTTCGGGACAGGTACCATTTAGCCATTTTTGGCTAGTTTTGGGACAGGTATCTTTTAGCCATTTTTGGCTAAAGAAGAACCGTCCCAAAATTAACCACTTAGGCCTCTCTTCTCCAATAAAATAAATATTGTTGTGCTAATCCTGCTAGGTTTCCAAATTTTTCTTCTGCTATTTTTTCTATTTGTTTTTTGCTTACTTTGTTTTCGTCTTCGTTTTTTATGTATAAATCATTCATTACTCTTCTTACCCATACATCTATTGGAAATACTTCGAATCTTTTTAGGTCTGAAAATAATAATATGCAGTCTGCTACTTTTGGTCCTACTCCAGATAGTTTTAATAGTTCTTCTCTTACTTCTTTAGTGTTTGGGTTTTCTTTTAATTTTTCTAAATCTATTTCTTTTTCTAATATCATTTTTGTTGTTTCATATAATCTGATATCACGAAATCCTAGTCCTAGCTTTCTATATTCTTCTACAGTTACATTTTTTAATTCTTCTGGTGTTGGAAATGTATAGTATTTTTCTCCTTTATATATTATTTCTTTTCCATATTTTTGAGAAAGCCTTTCTATTATTCCTTTTATTCTTGGAATATTGTTGTTTGCAGATATTATAAAGGAAATTATTGTTTCCCATAAATCTTGGTTAAGTATGCGTATTCCTTTTCCATATTCGATACTTGTTTTCATATTATCGTCTATTTTTGATAAGTCTTTTTTTATTTTTTCATAATCTCTATTTAAATCGAAATAATTTTCTACTATTTTTTGTATATTATCTTCGCATATCCCCTGGAATATTATTTGATTATCTTGTTTTTTTACATTTAAGATATTGTTTTTTACTACTCCCGTGTAGCTTCCATCTTCTTGTTTATTCCAGCGAAAACATTGTCCGCATTCAAATATGTCTTTTAAGTCAAATGAATCTATATTTTCTATTTTGTATTTCTGTTTTTGCATTTTAGTTTTGGTCTCCTTATCATATTTTTTCACAATTTTATAATAACATAAAAACTATAAAAAGAAAACGTTTTGTCGTTTTCTTTTTAGTTTTTATTTTATATTTTTTTAAATCCATATCCTACTACTTCTCTTGAGTTTGTAATTATAATAAAACTTTTTGGATCTGTTTTTCTTGCAATCATTTTTATTTTTGCTACATCTTTTCTAGGAGCTACACACATTAGTACTAGTTTTTCTTTTCCTGTATACATACCTTTCCCATATAGACCGAGTTATTCCTCTTTGTATTCTATCCTCTATTTCTTTTGCTATTTCATAAGATTTTTCTGATACAATAATCATTAATTTTGTAAAATTAACACCCTCAAATGCTATATCAATTACTTTTCCCATTATATATATTGCAATTGCAGAATATAAACCTATTTCAATTTCGTTGAAAAATAGCATATTTAATGTAACTATTATTATATCTATAATCATTATTACATCACTTGTCCTTATAGTTGGCTTATATTTTCTTGCTACATAGCTAACTAAATCGCTTCCTCCTGTTGAAGAATTTGCTTTTAATATTAATGCAGTTCCTAATCCAATAATTATTCCACCATATACACAAGCCAAAAATCTGTCATTTGTTAGTGGTTCTATTTTATCTAATAAATCTATAAAAAATGATAAGGAAAAGGTTCCTACAATAGACTTTATAAAGAAATTTGCTCCTATTTTATAAATTGATATTAAAAATAAGGGTATGTTTATTATTAGTATCATTGTTCCCATTGGGATTTTGAATAAATAGTAGGTGATTGTTGCAATTCCTGCAACTCCTCCTGATGATAATTGATTTGGTAATAGAAATAGAGCAATTCCTGCTGCCATTATTAGAGCTCCAAATATTGTTTCTAAATATTCTAATAATGTATTTCCTAATTTATTTTTTTCTTCTTTTTTCATATTTACACTCATTTCTCTTTTAAGACAAATTTTAAAGGCATAAATCTAGCAAAAATTTTTTTCTACCTTTTCTATTACTATAAGTATTTACAAATATTATGACTTTTATATCATTTTTTCTTATTTGTTTTAAATTTTTTGAACTATATGAATTTATTTAACTAATTTTCACATAAATTATTTTTATTTTGTTGTCTAACACTGAAAATTGTAGGTCACATAACAGTATTTTTTATATATTCTGTTGACTTTTCGAGTTATTTTTGTTATAATATAATTGCTTTTTTAAAAAGCATATTGTCGCATTACGAGGGGTAGTTTAATGCGACAAAAAAGAGAGTTTTTTACTCTCTTTTTTATTTTATCTTATTATTCTTATTAATTATTAATCTATATAAGTTTTTGTTACTTTTATTTTTGATTTTCCTTGTTTTATTTTTTCGTCTTGCTTTAATATTAAATCGACATCATAGGTATCTTTTAGTTTTAGTACATTTTCTTTTTTATGTCCTATTACATTGTTTGCATCAATTGGATTTACTGTTACTTCTACTTCTTTTACTTTCACATTTAATTTTTTTATTTTTCCTACTATTGCATCATACCACATTGCAGACTCTACAAGTTGTCTAAATGCTGGATGATATGGCCCTGCTACAACTTCACTTTGCTTATTTTGAGGGTCTGATATCTCGTTTGTGTTTTGAAGTCCAACTCTGATTATATCTATGTTTTTGTCAGCAAATAATCTGACTATTTCTTTGCAGATTTCTATTGCTTGAACAACAGATAATGGCTGATATTTTCCTTCTTCATATTCTTGCTCTAATTTAGTATTTTTTACTACTAAAACTGGATAGATTCTTACCATTTTAGGCTTTAACTTTATCAATAGCTTTGCTGTATTTATTTCATCTATTCTTGTACTTTCTGGTAAACCTATCATCATTTGATGTCCTAATTTAAAACCATACCATCTAATTAATTTTGATGCTTTTTTTACATCTTCAAAAGAATGTCCTCTATTTGCTCTTTTTAGAATATAATCATTTGCTGATTGAACACCTAATTCTATTGTTTTTACTTTATATTGTTTTAATCTTTTTAATGTTTCTTTGTCAATACAATCTGGTCTTGTTGATATTCTAATACTTTCTACTTTTCCTTCTTTCACATATTCATAGGCTACTTTTAATAATTCTTCTTGTTTTTCTTTTTCTATAGCTGTAAAACTTCCTCCAAAAAATGCTATTTCGATTTCAGCATCTTCTTTATTGATACTTGCTAGGTAATTATCTATTGTTTTTTTTGCTTCTTCTTTTGTCACACTCTTTTTTTGACCACTAATAGATTTTTGATTACAAAATATACAGTCGTTTGGACATCCTAAATGTGGTACAAATATAGGTATTATGTATTGTTTTTTCATAGACTTACCTCTTTTCTACTTTAATTTTTCTAATGCCTTTTTTGCTGCTTGCATTTGTGCCTCTTTTTTGCTTTTTCCTTTTCCGGTGGCTAGTATTTTTCCATTGCATTTCACTTCTGCTTCAAATGATTTATTATGGTCAGGACCTGTCTCTTTTATAATTTCATATTCTATTTTTACATCGCCATTAGCCTGAAGTTTTTCTTGCAATACTGTTTTATAATCTTTATCCCCTACGTGTTTTGTTGCTTGCTCAATTTCTTCTTTTAAGTTTTCTATTATAAATTTGTCTGCTTTTTCAATTCCACCATCTAAATATATGGCAGCAATTACTGCTTCTACACTATCTGCTAGAATAGCTGGCCTTTGATTTCCATATGTTTTTTGTTCTGATTTTCCGAAGGTATAAGAAATCACTAAAATTATGCAATTTTGCAATTTTGTATAGACTTTTTTCACATACTACCGTTGCTCTAACTTTAGTCATTTCTCCTTCTTTTAGTTTAGGATATTTTTGATAGATGTATTTGCTAGATATAAATTCTAAAATGCTATCTCCTAAGAATTCTAGTTTTTCATTGCTGTTTATGTGTTTTTCATTTGCATATGATGTGTGTGTTAAAGCATTTTTTAATAATTCTATATTTTTAAATTTGTATCCTATACTTTTTTCTACTTTTTCTAAATCCATTTTTCCACCTCCTTTTTTCTTTTATATTATATACTATTTTACAAATTTTGCAAGTATTTAAAATAAGAAAAAAGCTATTATTTAGGCTTTATTTTAGTAATTTTTTCTAAGTACATATTTTTTGTCAAAATTTGTGGACAGAATGAATTTGTTATTATATAATAAACGTGTATTAATTTATCAAAGAAAGAGAGTAACGCTATGTTAAATGATAAAAATTCTTTTAATTATGAAAATAGAAATTTATCAGATGTTTTTAGAGAATTACAAGAAATTAAAAATAATCCAAATGCTAGACAAGCTTATATAAAACAATCTAAAAAAGTAAAAAAAGTTCAACAAAAGCGACCAAAAGTTAAGAAAAATTTTAATATTTTTGCTTCTACTTCTAACTCTCAAAACAAACATACCTCAAATGATTTAAAGCTTTCTCACATAATAACTGGCTGTGGTATTTTGGTTGTTTCTATGGCATTGTTCTTTCCAAAAGATCTTTCTTTTAGTGAAAGTTATGCTAAAGTAGATTCTATCGATACTGTTTCAGAATATGAATTAAATAGACATCGCTTAAATATGCAAACTATTATTTCTGAAAACGCTGGTATGGATAGAGTAAAAGAACAGGTTGTGGAAGAACGTGATGTTGAATTTGAAACTACATATACTGATAACCCAAGTTTACCAAAAGGTGAAGAAGTTGTAACACAAGAAGGTATTTTAGGCAAAGATAAGGTTACAGCTGTTAAAACTTATGAAAATGGAAATTTTGTTGAAGAAATTATCTTGTCAAAAGAAAAATTAGTAGATTCTACTCCAAAATTAGTTAGCCTTGGAACTTCTGAATTCTTAGCTAAGCATAAAGTTCATCTTGGAGATACAATGTATTTGTTAAACACTGCTACCATTAAAGAATCTGCAGACACTTCTTCTAAAGACGTTGCCGAAGTTAAAAATAGTTTAGATGTAAAATTACTTGAACTTCCAAGTGAAGAATGGTGTAAAGTTTCCTTTGATGGTATAGAAGGATTTATTAAAACTTCTAACTTAACTTCTGCATATACTACTCCAAATATTGTTGAAAAGAACCGAATCCAAAGAATTTTACTAAAAGTTAATATACATATGGAATTAAATGAGCCAAGTGGACTAACTTTAAATGATTATAAAAAAATATTTACTGGCTTATCAAATGATAAAAACAATATATTTAAAGATAATTATCAAGCTTTTTACAATGCAGAAAAAAAATATAATATAAATGGAATTTTTCTTGCTTCAATGGCAATTCATGAAAGTGCCTGGGGAACTTCTCAAATATCACAAGATAAAAAGAATTTATTTGGATATGGCGCTTATGACGATACTCCATACGATTCTTCTTATGAATTCTCTAGTTATGACGAAGGAATTGAAACTGTTGCAAAATCACTAGTAAAATATTATTTAAACCCTCCTGGCACTAAAATTTATGATGGTGAAACTGCTGCTGCTTGGTACTACAATGGTCCTACATTAGAAGGTGTTAATACTAGATATGCAAGTGATAAAGATTGGCATACAAAAGTATTTAGTTATATGGATATGTTATATAATAGATTATAAGAAAGAAAATAAACTTCTACAAGGCTTAAGGAACTCAAACTGAAATTAAATACAATTTTTCTCTTTGAGTTCCTCCTTAAGAGAGGAATGAGATTTATGAAAAATTTTAAATTTAAAATAAAAAATGTAAAACTTGCATTTGCAATTTTAATTATTTTATCAGTTATACTGTTAATTTTATATTATAACTTTGTATTTTCTTCTGTTCTTGCTAAGAACAAATTTGCTAATCAAATGATAGAAATTTCGGATGAAAATGAAAATGCTATTTTTAATATTCAAAAAATATTATTGTATAGCAGTGCAAATGCTATTGATAATTCAGATAATCAGTCTTTAAGCAATATGAGCCTTTCTCAATATACCGATTTATCTATCTATATTGATAACAGTCAAACTGTTTCTGAATTAACTGACGAAAATACTGTTAAAGAATTATATATTGATAATATAAGTTTTGATGCTAATTCAAATAATGGAACTAAGATTCTAAATTATAAAAATCCTCTTAATTTTGGAAAATATCAAGATATAAATTTTTCTGAAAATGGTAGGATTGATTTTAAAATAGTTAATACAAACCAAGAAAATGAAAATAATAATTATGACGAGCCGACATTTTACACAGATTGCTCAAATCCTATTACTTTAGGTTATCTAAATAAAGACCTTTTAACAAATTATTCTATTTCTGATAATTCTAAATCTGTTTCTTTCAATGGGAAAGTTTTAAAAGAAGCAAATGTTGACTTGGAAAATATTAATTATACTTTAAATTTTACTATTCATATTGTTAATAATTTAAATCAGAATTTCACTTACAATATGAAACTTCCTGTTGATTTAGATGGTATTTATGATGGATATGTTTACAAAGGAAAAACTACTTCTGGTAGTGAATATAACTTCTTTAAAGATTTGAATTAATATTCTACAAATTTTACGAATAGAGACTAAAATGAATTTTGTCTCTATTTTTTATTTTAAAGATACTTGACAATATCACATATTTTTGGTATTATTTTAAATGCGCAAGCATATAATTTAAGAGAAGCAAACATCTGCGGGAATAGCTCAGTTGATAGAGCGCTGCCTTGCCAAGGCAGAGGTCGCGGGTTTGAGCCCCGTTTCCCGCTCCAATACGGCGACATAGCCAAGTGGCTAAGGCACGAGTCTGCAAAACTCTGATCCCCGGTTCGAATCCGGGTGTCGCCTCCAAT
>CALXCC010000005.1 GCA_944386705.1 uncultured Clostridia bacterium
TGGACATTTTGTCCAAAAAGAAACGTCCCCAAATTACCCAAATTACCCTTCTGGCTCTAAGTATTCTAAAGTTCCAGGTACTATTTTATCTACAAAAACTTCTCCATTTAAGTGGTCTACTTCATGGCAAATTGCTTGTGCTAATAAATCTTTTGCTTTAACACGCATTCTCTTGCCTTCTCTATCTGTGTATTCAGCTACTACTTCAGTTGGTCTTACTACTTTTGCAAATTGGTTTGGGAAGCTTAGGCATCCTTCGTCTACTTCTTCGGCTCCTTTTGTTTTTATAATTACTGGATTTATTAATACTATTGGTCCATTGTCATCATATAGATCTATTGTAACTACTCTTTTTAGTATTCCTACTTGAACGGCAGCTAAGCCTACTCCATTGTATTTATGCATTGTTTCTATCATATCGTCAATTAATGTTTGTAATTTTTCATCAATTACTTCTACTTCTCTTGATTTTTTCTTTAAGATTTCGTCTCCTTCATATCTTAATTTTCTAATTGCCATTTTTTTCTTCTCCTTTCCTTAATTTTAGTACATCCTTTATATATACGTTATTTTTACGACATATTATTTGGATTTACATCTATTGATATTCTTGTACTTTTTAAGTCCTTTTGATATATTTTTTTCAAGCATTCGTTTAGTATGTCATTTGCTTTTTTTATCATATTTCCTTTTACAATAATTCTCCACCTATATCTGTTTTGTATTTTGTCTATTGGTGCAGGCATTGGTATAAATACTTTAAATTCCTTATCTAGTTTTTGTTTTAAAAATTCATATACTTCTTTACTTATTTGCTTTATTTCGTTTTCCTTTTGACTGTTAAAACTAATTACTATTATATCGCAAAATGGTGGATATTTCAACTGTCTACGCAATGCTATTTCTGTTTCATAAAACATTTCATAATTTTGTTTTCTTGCACATTGTATTGTAAAGTTTTCTGGATTATAACTTTGCACAATTACTTTTCCTGGTAATTTTTCTCTTCCTGCTCGTCCAGCTACTTGGGTTAGTATTTGAAATGTTCTTTCATTTGCTCTATAGTCGTCAATATTTAATGAGCTATCTGCTGCAATTACTCCAACTAAAGTTACATTTGGAAAGTGGTGGCCTTTTACTACCATCTGAGTTCCTATTAGTATGTCTATATTTTCGTTTTTAAATTTGTTTAAAATTTGTTCATGAGAGTTTTTCTTCGTTACTGTATCTACGTCCATTCTTATTGTACTAGCATTTGGAAATTGTTTATTTATTTCTTGTTCTAACTTTTGAGTTCCTGTCCCAAAATAACGTATTTTATCACTATGGCATTCTGGGCAGATTTTTACTAAATTTTCTTCATATCCACAATAATGACATTTTAATTTTCTTTCGTAACTATGATATGTTAAACTTATATTACAATTTTTGCATTTTACAGTATAGCCACAGTTTCTACACATTATAAATGTTGAATATCCTCTTCTATTTAAAAATAATATTGTTTGTCTTTTTTCTTTCAAATTGTCTTCAATTGATTTATATAATTCTCTACTTAGCATCGAACGATTTCCGTTTGCTAGTTCTTGTTTTAAGTCTATTACTGTTACTTCTGGCAATTTTGAATTGTTTGCTCTTTTTGTTAATTCTAATAGTTCTATTTTATTTTGTTCTTTTGCTTTATAATATGTATTAATATCTGGTGTAGCACTTCCAAGTAATAAAGGACAATTATTTTGTTTTGCTATATAATTTGCTACTTGTTTTGCATCATATTTTGGATTTGATTCTGATTTATAAGAACTATCATGTTCTTCATCAATTATTATTATTCCTAAACTTTGAACAGGTGCAAATATTGCTGACCTTGCTCCTATTACTATTTTAACTTTTCCTTCTTTAATTCTATTCCATTCGTCGTGCCTTTCTCCAACAGATAATTTACTATGTAAAACTGCTATTTTTTCTTTTCCAAATCTAGATATGAATCTGTCTAACATTTGTGGAGTAAGTGAAATTTCTGGAACTAATACTATTGCTGTTTTTTGTTTTTCTAATACTTTATTTATTAGTTGCAAATATACTTCAGTTTTTCCGAGAGCCTGTTACTCCATATAATAAAAATTTTTTATAATTTTCTTCTTCTATTTCTTTTTGAACTTTTTTAAATGCGTCTTTTTGTTCTTCTGTTAGTTTTAATGATGATGCCCTCTCTATTTGTTTATTTTTAAGTGGGTTTCTTTCTATTTGTTTTTCTACTATTTCTAAATATCCGTTTTTGGCTAAAGTTTTTACTATTGCTCTTGAGACATCTGCTAACATTTCTATTTCTGGAATTGTAATTCCTTCATTTTTATTTACAATTTCTATTGCTCTTTTTTGTTTTTCTGATTTTATTTTTCCTGTTTCTATATCAAATTTGATTTCCTCAATATCTTTTTTTAAATATACTGCTTGAATTTTTTTGTCTTGTATTTTTTTGTTTTTATTTCTTGTTCCTGGTGTTAGCATCAGCTTTATACAATCTGATACATTGCAAAAATATCTTTTTGCCATCCACCTAGCTAGTTCAATTTGTTTGTTATTTAAATTATCTTCTAGCTTTGCAATTTCTTTGACATCGAAGTTAGATTTTTCTTTTATACCTATAACAAAAGCTTCTTCTAATTTTCCACCTTTGCCAAAAGGAACTAATACTTTGCTTCCTATAACAATTATTTCTTCTAATTGTTTTGGAATTTTATAGTCAAATGTTTGGTTTAACTTTTTTGCTGTTCTATTGATAATTACTTCTGCTATCATTTTTTCTTCCTTTCTTATTCCTTCTTAGTATATCAAAATTTATTTTTTATTACAATGTTATTTATTTTCTTTTTTATTAAAAGCACGGTGTTATAATTAATTTTCTAAAACTGCGTAAGTGACTAAACGAGCAAATGTGAGTGTTGTTTATCTCCAAAAAAAACACACCTTAATTATTAAAGTGCATCTTTAAAATTTTATTTTCCTTTTGCTAGTAACCTTACTTCGTTTTCTATTATTGTCATAACAATTTGTGTTGTTTTTTCTAATTCATTATTTTTTATAACATAATCATATAAATTAATTCTTGATTCTTCATAATCAAATCTGCCTAATCTTAAACGAATTTCAGCAGGGCTTGGTTTATCAATTCTGTCTTTTAGTCTTCTTTCTAGTTCTTCTTTTGGAACTCTTAAAAATATTGTTATTACTTTAGTATCTGTTTTTAGTAAGTCTTGTAAATGCTCTGTTCCATTTACGTCGATGTCTTTTACAATAATTTTTCCACTTGCTATCTTTTCATTTAATAATTTTCTAGATGTTCCATAGTAATGATTGTGGTGTACATCATATTCATAGAATTCTCCATTTTCAATCATTTCTTCAAATTTTTCTTTTGACACAAAATTATATGTTCCACCTTCTACATCACCTTCTCGCATTGGTCTTGATGTATATGATGGAAGTGTTTCTACATTTTCCATTCTTTTTATTAGTTCTCTTTTTACTGTATCTTTTCCTGCTCCTGCTACTCCAGATAATATTACTAACATTCTATTGTTACCTTCCCTTCTGCAATTTCATTAGCAGCTAGAGTAACTGGTGATTCTTCTTTTACGTCTGTTTTTACTTTAGCCCCTTCTGCTATTTGTCTTGCACGTCTAGCTGTTGCTATTACTAATTCATACCTGTTGTCTGCTTTTTCTAATAGTTCTGATACACTTGGTTTTACCATCATTTTAAATCATCTCCTTTTATTTTTATTTTGTAATTTCTGCTATTTGTTTGTTAATATCTTCTTGAGATATTGTTTTATCAATTCTTCCTCCAACAGTTTCTGGTTGAACTGCCGATAATATGATATGACCTGAGTCCATAATTAATACTGCTCTTGTTCTTCTTCCATATGTTGCATCAATTGCAGTTTTATTGTCCTTTGATTCTTGCACAAGTCTTTTTATTGGTGCCGATTCTGGACTTACAATAGCTACAATTCTTTCTGCTGAAACAATATTTCCAAATCCTATGTTTACTAATTGCATAAAAATCAAATCCTTTCTATTCTATATTTTGAACTTGTTCTCTTATGTTTTCTATTTCTGTTTTCATATCTATTACATTGTTTGTAATATTTAGATTATTTGCTTTTGAACCTATTGTATTTGTCTCTCTATTCATTTCTTGAATAATGAAATCTAGTTTTTTTCCTATTGCTTCGTCAGAATCAAGAAGTGTTTTAAATTGAGTAATGTGGCTTTTAAGTCTTGTTACTTCTTCTTCAATTGAACATTTATCTGCATATATTACAACTTCTTGTGCTAATCTTGCTTGGTCAATTTCTTTTTCTTTTAGTATTTGTTTTATTCTTTCCTCTAATTTTACTACATATTCTTCAATAAGTCCAGTAGAAAGCTTCGATATTTCTTCTATTTTTGTTTTTAATTTATCTAATCTTTTATTTAAGTCTTCTGCTAATTTATTACCTTCTATTTTTTTCATTTGGATTAAATTATCTGTTGCTATTTTTATTACTTCCGAAACTTCTAATTTTATTTTTTCATCTTCTTGATTGTTTTGAATGGTTAATACATCTGGATAGTTTGCAATATCATTTACTTGTATGTCTGCTAGTAAATTTTCTTCTTTTGCTAATTTTTTTAGTTCTTTTATATATGCTTTTGCTAATTCTTCATTTATTTTTATTTCTTTTCCTTCTAATGAGTCGTTTTCGAAAGTTACGAAAACGTCGATTTTTCCTCTTTTAACTTTTGATGTAATTTCTTTTTTTATTGTTTCTTCTAAGTAACTTAGTTGTCTTGGCATTTTTATGGATATGTCTAAATATCTATGATTTACACTTTTTATTTCTATTTGGTATTCTCTTTGCTCTTTGGATAGATTGGCTTTTCCATATCCTGTCATACTTTTTATCATTTTATTTACCTTCTTTTTTATTTATTTTTTTAGTTCTTTTTATTGTTATTTTTTCTAATTCTTCAGATTTGCTATTTCTCTTTTTCTTATTCACTTTTTCTTTGCTGTTGTTTTTCTTACTAGTTTTTTCTTTATTTGTTTCTCCGTTTTTTTTCTACTTTTTCTGTTTTCTTTGATTTTTTCTTTTCCTTCTTTTTTTCTTGCTTAGATTTGCTTTTGTCATTACTTGTAACTTCTTGTTTTTTGCTTTCTACTCTCTCTTCTAATTCTTCTTTATTTCTTTTTTTAGCTTCTTTTTTTACTGGTTCTTCTTCTTTTACAATTTCAGAAATATCGCTTAATCCTTTTAAGTATTCTCTTCTTTCTTTTGTATAACTTATAATGCCTTTTAATAGGTAATAAACTACTACAACTAATGAAGATATCCCCATATATGTTTTAAAATCATATTTTAATAAAGTTGTTATATGCATTATTGATAAAGAATGCATTGATAATGCTAGTAACTCTATTGCTGTTATTGCCATATTTCCATTTTCATCTTTATATGATTTTTCTAGTGCTATTATTCCTAATACTAAAAATAATCCTGAAAATACTTCTATATCTCCAACTAATCTATCTAAGTTCATTCTCGTATAAGCAAAGCTTAGAACGATAAAATAACATACAACGCCAATTGCTTTTAGTAAATTTTTTATTATTTTATTCATATTTCCTCCTAATTTTCTAACTCGTACATAATAACACTTAGCATATTTAAAGCTACAGTTTCTGTTCTTAATATCCTTTTTCCAAGTGTAATTATTTTAGCTCCATTTTCTTGTAATATTTCTATTTCTTCTTTCTCAATTCCACCTTCTGGCCCTATTACAATAGCAATTTTAACGTCCTTTTTATCTTTTTTACAGATTGTTTTTAATTCTTGTTTTAATGTTGTTGATTTTTCTTTTTCGTAAGCTACTAATACTATATCATATTCTTTAAAATTTTGACAAATTGTTTTTAGGTTTTCTATTTTATTTATTTTTGGTATTATGTTTCTTCCACATTGTTTAGCAGCTACTTCCGAAATTTTTTGCCATCTTTGTAATTTCTTTTCTTTGTCTTTTTCTTTTAATTTTACTACACACCTTCTCATTTCGACTGGTGTGATATCAAAAGTTCCTAATTCTACAGATTTTTGTATTACTAATTCCATTTTTTCTGCTTTTGGTAGTCCTTGAAAAATAGTTACTTTGATATTTGATTCTACGTTATTTTCTAATTCCTTTTTTATTTTTAAATATATTTTTTCTTCTTCTATTTTTGTAATTTCACATTGATAATCTTTTGCTGTATTTTCATTACAAACTGTTATTTCTTCTCCTATTTTTCCTCTTAATACATTTTTAATATGATTTACGTCGTTTCCTATTATTTCTATTTTGTTTTCTTTTATTTGTTCTTGCTTTACAAAAAATTTTGGCATTTTTTTCTCCTTTATTCATAACATAGCTATTATAACATATAATTATTGGTTTTTCTATATAAAAAAAGAAATTATACTAGATTTTACTCTAAATATAATTTCTCTTAATTATTTGGTATTTTATATTAATAGTTTTCTGCTTTAATTTCGAAATAAGCTTTTGGGTGTGAACATACTGGACAAATATCTGGTGCTGATTTTCCAATTACAATATGTCCACAGTTTCTACATTTCCAAATTCTATCTCCGTCTTTGCTAAATACTAGCCCACCTTCTACATTTTCTAATAATTTTTTATATCTTTCTTCATGTTCTTTTTCTATTTTTGCTACTTCTGCAAAAAGATAAGCTATGTGGTCAAATCCTTCTTCTTTTGCTTCTTTTGCCATTCTGTCATACATATCTGTCCATTCGTAGTTTTCTCCTTCAGCTGCTGCTTTTAAATTTTCTGCTGTTGATAATATTTCTCCACCTTGTAATAATTTGAACCACATTTTTGCGTGTTCTTTTTCATTATCTGCTGTTTCTTGGAATATTGCTGCTATTTGCTCATATCCTTCTTTTTTTGCTTTACTTGCAAAATAAGTATATTTATTTCTTGCTTGTGATTCTCCTGCAAATGCTTCCATTAAGTTTTTTTCTGTTTTACTTCCTTTTAATTCCATTTTTAATTCCTCCTTATTCTTGTTTTATTTTGTGTTCATTTTATAGTATTATTTTCTGATTGTCAAGATTTCTTATTTAGTTTTTAAAAATACTTTATATGCTAGACCAAATAGTAAATCTTACTTAGTATATCTTCTTGAAAATTTATAACCTAATAATATACAAATTCCAATTCCTAGCACAACACAAATAATTATAGTAACACCTGATAATTCATTATCATCTTTAGCTATTGCTTTTTGCTCACTATAATAGTCTTCTAGTTTACCTTCTATTATTTTTTGTGTTTCTGATACTGGTTCTTCTTTACTGCTTTCTACTATTTCATTTTGGCTATATACCTCATATTTATTTGTTTCTGGATTATAAGATGTTATATAATCCTGGCTAGTTATTTGATTATTAATGTTATTATTTGTTTCTGACTCTGTTTTTGAATTTGTATTTACTTTTTGTCTTGCTACTTCTACTGGTATTTCTTCAAGTATTTGCGCTAAGTCTTGTGCTTCTCCGTATTCTTTTTTATTATTTATAATACTTATATCACTTGAAGTTATATTTTCTTTTAAGTTATTAATTTGTGCTTTTATATAGTCTAAAAGGCTTATATCTTTGTTAGAAGTATTATTTTCTCCTTGCCCTTTAAAAATTTCCTCTCCTGTTAAGTAGTTAAATACTATTGCTTGTCCATCTTCATAAAATACTATCATTTCTGTTTTTTCTGTGTCCGTATTTTGAGCAATTGCTTTTATTCCTGTATTAGCAAATTTTTCTGGATAGTTTAACTTTGTTTTCAAGTCTACTAGTGTTCCACTTGTTTTTAGTATTGTTTCATATTCTTTTTCATTTGCTATTTCTACTACTTTTTGTCCTATTTTAAAATCTAGTTTACTAGATAAAATTGATAGTTTTTCTCTTCTTGCAGTGTATATTTGTTGTCTTACTTTGTCACCTATTATACTATATTTTCCAAATACTTGTATTTTGTTTCCTTGATATTCATATTCTTCTTTTGGTTTTACTGTCTCTTCTAATATTAGGCTTTCTACTTTATTTATGCTTTGGTCTATACCTTTTCTTTCAATATCATAAACTCTTCCTTCTGTTGTTAATGCCTGACTGCCATATAAGTTTACAAAGTCTCCTTCTATTTCTGTTCCGCATACATTTAGTTTGCTTCCTACTAGGTATGAATATGTATCTCCTACTAAACTAACATAGTTTTTTATATTATCTGGAGTTATTATAATATCTACTTTTTGGTCATTGTCTGTTAATACTAGTGTTTGAATTGTATTAAAATCGTATTTAAATGTATATGTTCTTGATTTTACTGGTATTTCTGTCTCACCTATTTTTAATGTTGCTCCATCACTTACATTATTTAAATCTATGTTTATTTCGTTTGCTGATATTGCATATACATCATATCCAATTTTACTTTCTTTCTCATTTGTTCCTGATAATGCTATTGCATTTTTTAAGTTTTCTGAATTTTCTAATGTCATTGCTTGTGCTTCTAATGTACTTACTGGATCTTCTGGCAAATCTATTCCTTCTTGATTTTCTATGTTACTAGGTAATGGATATTTGTTTTGACTTAAATAAGTATAATTAAAATTATTGTCAAATTTAAACTTATCCTTATATGTTGTTTCGCTTTTTAAATCTTTTGCTATTACATACTGATTTTCAGTATATGTATCTATATCTTCATTCATATATTCACCATTGATTGTACTGTATTTATATATCCATGTATTTTTTATTATTGGGTTGTTAGTTTTAGATCCACCTATTCCCATTGAAACATTTGCTGTGTCTCCACTTGTTAGATAAGCATGCACATAATTATTGTAGAAAAAGTCTTTTTCTGTATATAAGTCTTTTGCAATATTTCCTACTAATCCTCCTACTTCTGTTGGTGATGTTATTGTAGCTCCATTAACACTATTGCCTTCCATAGTTATTGTTCTTGTAGCTGCTGTCATATCTGTATTTTCAAAATAACCTGCAATTCCTCCTGCTTTACTTGTAATTGCTGTAACTTTTGCATTTGTAGAATTAAATCTTATAGGGCCATCTCGTATTTCTCCTAAAATTCCCCCTACTTTATTATTACCTTCTACTACTGAATCTTTAGCATAACAGTTAATTGGTCCATGCGAACTATTACATTCAACATGTCCAGATATACCACCTACAACATCACCCTTAGATAAAATCTGGCTGTTATCAACTGTACAATACCATACCAAATATTCTTGCCATCCTATAAGTCCTCCTACGTATTTGGTGTTTGGACTTTCTCCTACTATTTTACAATTTCTTACTACTGCATTTTCTTCATAGCTAGTACTTTTTCCATGTAATCCACCTATTCTTTCTACTGAACCATATATTTCACAATTTTCGACTAAATTGTAATAGCATCTTCTATCAGCTGGACAATATTTACTTCCTACCATTCCTCCTACATAGGCACTACCTTTTATATATGAGTTTGATATTTTGCTTTCTGTTAATCTACCATTTATAGTTCCTGCAATTCCACCTACATAGTTTCCATTTCCGTTCTTTCCGCGCTCCTATAATGTTAGCATCTGAAAGTTCTAATTTAATATAATCGTAGTTGCCTACTGCATAACCTAATATTCCTCCTGACTGGTTTGAAGTTGTATTTATATCTATATTAACAGCTTTTACATTTGAAACACTATTATTATTATAACCTATTAATCCTCCTACATAACTTGCTCCTGCCATTTTTATATTTTCCAAAGTAATATTAGAAACTTTTCCTATTGATTGATGAGCAATACATCCTACATAATCTCTACTACTTGTTATTGTAATATCTTTAAAATTAATATTATCAATTTCTGCAAGACTTTTTGCAATAATTCCTGTATAATTGTATCCATTGTTAATTGTAATATTTTCAAAATTAACATTTTTTATTTCTGTAGTAATCTCTCGAATTAACCCACTATAATTACCCTTGGCATTTATTGTAACATTTTTTAAAGTTTTACCATTAGATTCAAGTCTAGACATTGTAATATTAGTTTTAACATCATCTTTTCCTGCAAAATCTATGTCATTTATAAGTCTATAGTTTTGGTAAGTTCCTAGTTCTATTGATTGCCAATCATCATAATTATATATATCTTTAAAGAATTGTACTCCAATTTTTGCATTTGCCTCTTTTTCTTTTTCTCCATTATTCTCATAAATTATTTTTGAAATTTTATAACCATCATAATATCTAACTGGAATAGCTTTTATTTCTATATATGTTTTGCCATTTAATGTATTATTTTTTTGAATTGAACATTCCATATCATCTACTATTATATTTGTTATTGGTACTTCTGATGGATTATTAATTTCTATTACAGCATTTACTGTATTACTATCTAACTTTTCAGCTGTTACATTATCAATTGTAAGTTCTACTTCTTTATTAATATATATATCTTCTTGATTAGGCAATAATTCTGTACCATTAGTATTATATAGTTTTGGTAAAATACCATCGCTAACTTTGCTATAGTCATATGCATCACCTAGTTTAATAGTATCTATATATGTATTTTTTTTGCATAATTCTTCATATGTAAGTAATTTTGCTCCTAATTGTTCTGTTGTTTCATAACCATTAATTCTTTGCATATTATATGCATAATTATTTTCTTTGTTTAAATTATTACCTACTATTCTTGAAATCATATCTGAATTTTTTCGTACATATATATCTCCTAAACTTAAATTATTAGATACATTACTGGTTCCTGTATCAGAATCTTGTCCTAAAATTCCTCCTACATAGTCTTCATCACTTAAAATCTTTACATAACTATAACAATTTTTTATATTAGTAGCACTAGATGTATTCCATCCACAAATGCCTCCTACTTTTTGTTTATTAACATTAATAACTCCTTGTGTATAACAATTTTCAATATTTCCTACAGTAGTTATTGTTCCTATTAAACCTCCTACTCTAGCATTCACTACATTTCTTACTGAAATATCAATATTTGTTGCATAACAATTTATTATTTCTCTGCCTGCAAAAACTCCTACTAATCCTCCTGCATAATAACTGTCAACAGCTTCTTCTGCTATTTTAGTTATTTTAACATTACTTACAGTACAATTTCTTATTATAGTACTATTTATAGCTTGACCTACCAATGCTCCATACCTGCCGTGAACTTATCTTATCAGCTTCATATAAAACATCTTTTAAATGTATTTCATTCATTATTCCACCACTTGAATTATCTATTAATCCTGCATATTTTAAGTTTTCAACATATAATTTTTCTAATGTTCCATTCATATTTGAAAACAAGAATTTTGAGTCTAATACAATATTTTTTATTGTATGTTGATTTCCATTTAATTTTCCCGTATATGTATTTGTAATTCGTATTGTACTACCTTCATTGATAAAATCTAAATCTGTCATTAACATATAATTTTCAGTTGGTGATGTATTTATGTCTTTCCAGTCTTGCACAGAGTTTATTTCTTTATATAAGTCTACTTCTATTACCCTTTCTCCTTGTTTAAATTCTCTTGTATATGGAAGGTTAAATGCTCCTCTTGTTGTAATACTTTGTAGATTATAATTTGATATATATTTTACTGGATCATATAGTTCTGCTATTACTTCGCTTTTTTTATCTAAATAAGTTTGAGATAAAATTCTTACATTTATGTTTTCAATTACTATTCGTGATATTTCTTCTCCTGCTGGATTATTTACACTAAATTTTACCTTTACAGTATTTGTTCCTTGTTCTATTACTTCAGTAGATAAAATATCTGGTAAATCACTGTCTTTAACTTCTGGTAAACTTATATATTCTTGTCTTGGCATAATATCTGACATTGCTACTTGAGGAAAATATCCACTACTTACTAGTTCATCAATATTAAATGCATTTTCTCCGTTTAATAATTGAGCCTGGAATGTTTCATCATGTAAGGCTAATGGGGTTGTTTTTTTATGATAGCTATTTGTAAATATTTCATCAGAAAAATAATAATTGTTACTTATATTTGAATTACCATAATATATGTTAGGTCCATTATTAAATTTATTAATACTTCCTATTCCTACTGAATATACATTTTCTACACTTGAATTATTATAAAGTGTATTTACTAAATTTGATACAACTTCCGTAGTGTCTGATGTATTATCAAATTCAACATTTACTAAAGAATATACATTATATAGTTTTGAATTATGATAACATATTCTAACAAGTGGTGTAAAATATCTAGTATTATCTTTAGGTTTATCAAATATTGCTTGCATATTTTCTCCGTAAATATAGCCATTTTTTATAGTACCATAATTAGTAGCTATAGAAGATATACTATAAGCACCATATATTGGTACTTCAAAATTAATTGCAAATTTTTCTATTATACCTTTATTACTATCTCCTAACAGATTAATATTTGCATTTGCTTTTTTAGAACATTCTACTACATTTAATTGTAAATTTCTAATAATTCCATAGTTGTTACCAAAGAATGCATGGTAACCTGAAAACTCTAAAGTATTATTAATTTTTACATTAACAACAATATTTTCAATTACTCCTGTTTTCCCAATACATACTAATACTGGTGCATTATTAGATGCATCTCTTATTAGTGCATTTCCATTAAAATTTAATGTACCACAAAATGCTAGCCTAAAATCCCATTGTCCATATGCATATCTTTCTCCTGACAAATCTATGTCATTTAATACAATATAGTCTCCATATGGCTGTATTTCTAAAAAGTCTTGTTTATTAAAAATACCTTTTATTTCTCTTCCATTTGAAGTTTCAAAACTTTTAGTATCTAATACATAAAAACGGTCTCTTATTTTTATTAGTAGTTCAACTTTGTAATTAGTATTTTCTTTAATATCGTAATTTTTTATACTATCAACAACTTTGTTTTCTTCATTAATTTCTTCATATCTTTCTTCTAAAATTTGTGTATCATTTTCATATATTCTAATATAGTAATCTTTTGTAGGTATTTCCTGTTTTTTATCTTCCAAATTAATCATAAGCTCTACATTCATTTTATATTGGAATTCTTCATAAGCAGTCTTTCGTGTACCTAATTCTATTTGTAGTTCTTTTATATATACTCCTTCTCCTCCTGCTATATAAAAACCTAAATATCCGCTTTCATCTATTTGCATAGTGTAAGTTTTTGCTGTGTATTCAGATGTTATTCCATCAATTTGAGTTCTGTTTTTATCGGTTTTCGCATTTTGTATATATATTGTACCTTTTTTGTTTTCATCTACATATTTTATTTTAAAACTTATGGTTACAGTTTGTCCTGCATATTCTCTTAGGTCATACACACATCTTCTAGAATTTAATTTTCCACCTAATTTTAATTCTTTTGTTTCTTCATTATATTCTTTTCCGTAATAATCTGCTGTATTAAAGTTAGGATATACATACCAGTTATTGTTTGATGCTACATTTACTAAATTTTTGCCTGTTCCTTTTTTGCTAAGATTTACTAAATCTAGTTTACCTGTAATTCCTACTTCTGTATAGATTTGTAATTCTTTTAATAGGTAATTGTTCTTATATGTTTCATCTGTACTTCCTTCGTTATATTGTTCTGCATATATTCTTATATAATATATCTTATTTTTTTCTAATTTATTATATGTCTTTCTTTCATATTCTTTATTTGTCTCTATTTCTTCTCTTGATATTAATTCTTCTTTTGGATTTCTTACTTCAATTATTGCTTTATTTGTTAATATGGCTTGATCTATATCTTCTACTCTTATATCAAAATCTATCATATTTCCAGTTACAAATTGATTTCTTATTTGTACTTCTGCTGGTTTTTTTAATGTTGTTAGTTCTTTTACTTCATATATTTTTTCAACCTCTTGCTCAACTGTACCTTGTTGTCCTTTTACTATAATTTGTATTTCATATTTTGTTTTAGATGTTAAGTAATCAAAGTCTAGAGTTATTTCTTCAATTCGTTTTAATTTTTGTAATTGCTCATAGTTTAAACTAATTGTTTTTGTCTCTTTATCTAATTCATCTTGGTCAGATTCCTCTTGTACCGGTACTAAACTTACTTCAAAATATGATAGCATATTTATTAATCTTTTATCTGTCAATTCATCATCTATACTTATTTTTAAAGATGCTTTATATGCCTCTAAGTTAGTGACTTCTAGATTTAATTTAACATAACCTAAAGATGAAATAGATAAGGTTGTAAATTTACCTTCTCCTAATAAAATATCTTTGTTTGTTCCTTTTCCATCATTTACATCATAATCTCCAAATATTTTAATGTTGTAATAATCATTAGGATCTAGGTCTGTTAAAGATATTTCTGTTTGCCAGGTTGATAACCCTCCTCTTGATACTTCTTCGTCTTTCATATTGTATACAGCATATCTATAGTTATTTATTTTTACACTGTCTTCGTTGTTTAATGTTAATCCTATTTTTACTTCAGCTACATTTTGATCCTTTAATTTTATAACAGCTGATGGTGGTTTTTTAGATGTTCTAGTTTGTCCTTCATTGTTTTGACTTTTAAGTTCATTTCCGTATTTATCGTAAATATGTATTTCATATTTTATGTTACTATTAGATTTTACTGTCTCTTCTGTTTGATATATTATCTTCTCACCTTTTAGCATTTGATTAACTTGTGCTATTGGCATTCTATAGGTATTACCATTTACTATTAGTTCTATTTTCGAAATTCCTCTTAAAACTTCATCTTGCTTATCATTTGTAATTTCGAAATTTTTAAGTTCAATTTTATTTGAATAAATTTCTCCGTTCTCATATTTTAAATTTATAGTGCCTAATACATCAATGTTTTGTGTATGAATAGTTGTTTCTACAAAAGTTTCTTCTCTATCTATTCCTTCTTCATCTTTATAATAGTTTATACCTTTTATATCAAATTCTGTATTTGGCTCTAACCCAGATATTTGTACTGTTCCTGTCTGGCTTAATTGTACTCTTTTAAAGATTTTACCTTGTTTTCTAAATTCTAATAATGGTGGTTTTGTAATTGCTCCAGATGGGTCATTTATAGTTAGTGTAGTTGTTGTTGTGTATACCTTAGTATCAAATCCTGATACACTCACTTCTGGCTTTTGATATTTTACTTCTGTATTTGTTTCTTTGTCTTGTTCTTTTTCTTGCTCTTTGTTATCATTTTTCTCTTTGTTGTCTTCTATTTTAGTTTCTTCTGTTTTTTCTTCTTCGTTTTTAATCTCTTGCTGTTTTTCCTCTTGTTTTATTTGCATTTTTATTAAAAACTCGTTATATGTAAATGTATTGTTATTAATTGTAACAGTAGAATTAGCATCTATATCACCTATATTATGATATTGCATAATTCCATTGCTAACCTCATAATATGCTATTCTATCTTCTGCAAAATATATATTGCTATATGTTGGTATCTTATATTGATTGTTACTTGTTTTTATTTCGATTTCCTTAGTGCTTGTAAAAATATTTTCTTTACTTTTTAAAAATAGATATTCATTACTATCTGCTCTTGTTAAATCATCCCCATTAAACATAATACCATCTGTTATAGTAAAACCTGGGTATCCTTCTACAATTTCGTAATTTACTGTTATTAGTTTGGTATCTTTTGAGATATTACAAATAGCACTATTTCCTTGTACATATATAGGATAGTTTATGTCTAATATTCTTTTTTTGTTTTCCCCTATATAATAAGAATTTAACTTTTTAAACAGTGTTTCATTTTCTTTAACTTCTACCATTTCTATTACTCTATCAACCTGTTCTATTGACTGGTTTTGTAAGTTTGCTGACATTATTTTAGGCTCTATTGCATAACCTGTATATGGTATTATTGTCTGAGGTGCATAATACAAGAATAAATAATAAATAGCCAATATGATAATTATTAATAAAATAAGTCCTATCAATAAAAAAGTTGGAAATTTTTTACTTAATTTCAATTTTTTATTCATCTTTATCTCTTTCTCCTTATTCTGTTGACAAATTATTTATATTTTTTAGTAATAATTGCTCTTTTTCTCCGTATTTTATAGTATCTATCATTGTATCTATTGTATAATCTCCTGTTTGAACTATTACTTTGTCGGTTGTTGGTATTATTATATATTCATCATTTGCATAATTATATATTTCCACACTATCATTATAAGTTGCTATAATGTATGAAAATGGAGATAAATCATATGTCTTATTTCCTACTGTAAGTGTAACATTTTCAATAAAGAAGTATAAGTCTCCACCATCATATAAAAAGGCATGCTCTATGGTTGCTTCTTTATTTTGACTTTGTAGATATATAGATTCTTCTTCTTTATATATAGTAGAAAATCTTGTTACTTTGGTCATTCTTCCATTATCAAGTGGAACTACTTTTGCCATATCTTCTGGAAACAAAACTTTATTTTCTTGTTCTTGATAGTAAACTGGTGTAGAATCTAATTGTATATTAACGTTTTTACACATTAATTGTGTTATTTCTCCTCTTTTTGTAATTTTAATTGCTCCATCATATTCTATTTTTCTACCCCCAAAATATTGGTAAAATTTTTCGTCTTTAGTTTCTTCTGTATTTAGTTTTAGTATGTATACACTAACAGATAAAATAATAGCCAGTAATAGCAAAATAAGTAATAGCTTTTTTATAACTTCTTTTTTATTTTGGGATTTTTTCTTTTTCATTTTTCTTTTTTCCTTTCTTTTTATGTTTAATCAAGCTTTCGAAGTTTTTTAACAAAAAATATATAGAATAAACTATTATAAATCCTACTAATACTAGTATCACTTGGTTTATATACATTTGATCACTTACTTCTATTTTATACATTTTTAAAATATTGATAAAATACAAGATAATTACTTGAGCTATTATATTTATTGATTCAAATAAAATTTTTTTTGGTACAAATGCAATATATATAATAGCTACAATAATTATCATTACTAAGTAAATAAAAATATCTTTTTCATACGTACAAGCAGTATAAATAATCATAAAGGTTCTTATTATTATTGCTGACAAAATAAGGATTTGTTTATTAGTTAATCCTGTTAAAAGTCCAGCATATCGGATCGCTTTTTTATGAATATCAAATTTTCTAGTTGTTAAATAAATAAAAATTCCTAATGTTAAAATAACAATTAAAAAGATTGCAATTGGTTTTATTGCCGTACCAATACTGTAAAGAAAAACTTCCATTTTTTTCTCCTGTTTTTTATTTTTATGTTTCTTTTATAAATAGGTTGAACTCATTATGCTTGTGTATATAATAAGCTACGATATTATCTATTTTTACTGTGTCATTTAAAGTTTTTATTTCAACTTTTCCATTTATTTCACCTATTACTGGTAGATAGTCTTTCATAATCATAAGATTATAGTCTTTACTAGTTATTCTTATAAATTCAACATCTTTATATTCTACTAATCCTTTTTTCATACTTAAAACTCGAACTGTAATAGTTGAACTATTTTCTTTTTCTTTAGTTGTATTATTTTTATTATTTCTAAACATTTAATTTACCTCTGTACAATAGTTTTCCTTCATCTACTTCGTCATATTTTCCATTTAATATGTCACTTACATCTTGCAGAGTATCTTTTATATCTACCATTTCTCCTTTTATTCCAGTAAAGTTTTCTGATACAAACATAGGTTGTGTAAAGTAATTTCTTAATTTTCTAGAACGATAAAATATCATTTTGTCTTCTTCTGATAATTCGTCAATACCTAAAACTGCTATAATTTCTTCTAGTTCTTCGTATCTTGCTAAATATCTTAGCGTTTCTTGCACTAAATTATAGTGTAAATCTCCTACTTTTTCTGGGTCAATTGCTTTACTTGTTGACTTAAACACATTTATTGCTGGATATAGTCCTTTTTCTGCTACTTTTCTATCTAATACAATTTGACCATCTAAATGTGTTGAAATTGATTGTACTGCTTCGTCTGTAATATCATCTGCTGGAATATAAATTGCTTGGAATGAAGTTATTGATCCTTTATCTGTAGAATTTATTCTTTCTTCTATTTCGCTTATATCTGATGCCATTGTTGTAGGATATCCATTCTCAATTGGTATTCTTTTTAGTTCTGTTGAAATTTCTGATTTTGCTTGAACAAAACGATAAATATTATCAATAAATACTAATACATCTTGTTTTTCCTCGTCTCGTAAGTATTCTGCTAATGTTAAACCTGAATAAATTGCTTTTGATCTTTCACATGGACTCTCACCCATCTGTCCAAATACCATAGACATCTTTTCTAATAAGTCATCTTCTTTCATTTCGTCTATTAATTCTTTACCTTCTCTTGAACGTTCTCCAACTCCAACAAATATAGCATTTGATTTAAATTTTTTGTATACATTATTAATTATTTCCTTAATTAATACAGTTTTTCCAACTCCAGCTCCTCCAAGTAAACCCATTTTATAACCTTTTTGTAATGGTGCAAAAAAGTCTAAAGCTTTAATCCCTGTCCATAATGGTTCATTTTTTATAGAAATTTCTTCTAATGATAATTTTCTATCATAAACATTTCTAGTTTTCTTACTTTTTTCTTTTTTTCCTTCTATCAAGTTACCATATGGATCATATACTTTACCTAGTATTTGTTTTGAATATTCCATTTGCAATCCGCTTTGTTCTAAGTTTACATCAATACCTTTTTTTAGTCCTGTTACTCTTTTAAATGGAATTGCTTGTGCTATATTGGAATGAACTTCTACCACCTCAAATTGGTATAAATGGTCTTCAAATTCGCAACTTAGAACATCTCTTATTTTAACATCTTGGTTATATAACAATATTTTTACATTTAATTCTGATATTCCAATTATCCTTCCAACACTTTTTTTCATCATTCGCTTTCCTCATTCCTTATTTTTGTAAAGTTTTCTATTACTTCTTTAAAGCTTTCTTGTTTTTGTGCCTTTCTTTCTATTCTTTGTGTTTCTTCTTCTATTTCTTCTAATTTCTTTAAAGACTCTTGTGTTAATTTTTGCCTTGCCACATTTTCAGATGCATAGCTATTTTCTACTGCAACCCTAATCTCATAGGATAGATATAATGCAATAACATTTGTTAATATTTCATTTATATCTCCTTCTACAGTAAAATCTTCTTTGTATCCTTTATTTGTTTCATTTTTTTCCAATGGCAAAATTCTTTTCTCAACTAGTTCTATTTTTCCCACATTATAATAATGGTTATATATTACATTTACCGAACTGTTTTTTTTGTTTGCAATTACATCATATAAAATTTCTTCTATTTTTTTAGTATTATTAAAATATTCTTCTTTTGTCATTGTTAATATTGCATCTTTTTTGTCTGATAGTATTTTTTTACCAATTATTATTTTATCGCAATTAGATTCTTTCGCCTTTTTGTTTACATTTGTATTAAAGTTTCCACAAAATCCCATATCATTTGCAATATAAATATTTAATGGTTTTTTTCTTTTATCTAAGCTTATTACTTTTTTATCTAACAATAAATTTCTGTTGTTTAATATATTTTTAGCAAATTCAGTTAATGCTTTTTCATAACTAAAATATTTTTCTGCTGTTTTTCTGGCTTTATCTACTTTTAACAGAGCGTGGAAATTCATAACTTTTACCACATTTCTTATTTTCATTGTTCTCTCCTTGTTTTTGCTAGCTTATTATGTTTCTTCTCTAAATTGTTCAAATTTTTCTATTATTTCTTCATTAGTTAAAGGACTGAATTTTGACTGTCTTAAACATTCTTGTATTTTCTTTCCTTCTTTCATCTTTTTTCTTAAGTCTTCACTCATTTCATCTACATTTGCAAGTTCGTAAACTTCTTTAGTTTCTAAATAACTTAAGAATTTTCGTCTTATTTCTGCTCCCAGTTTCTTTACTTTTTCTTCTTGTACTGCTCCACCTAGTCTTGAAACTGATATTCCATAATTTATTGCTGGCTTGTTTCCTCTACTAAACTCTTTTTCAGATAATACTATTTGACCGTCTGTAATTGATATTATGTTTGTTGATATATAATCAGTTATGTCTCCGCCTTTTGTTTCTACTATTGGTAAAATGGTTATAGAACCACCATTTTTATATTGACATCCTTTTTCCAATAGTCGAGAATGTAAATAAAATATATCTGCTGGATATGCCTCTCTTCCTGGAGTTTTGTTTGATATTAAGCTTATTTCTCTATATATATCAGCATGCTTTTTTAAATCATCTATTACTACTAGGACATCTTTTTTCTTCTTCATATATTCTTCTGCTATTGATAGTCCCACATATGGAATCAGACTTGCTACTGGTGGTTTATCATCATTAGTTGCTACCACAAGGGTTGTATATGATAGTGCATTTCTTTTTAGTAATTCGTTATATATTGTTTTTATTTCCTTTTTAGTTTTTCCTACTGCAATATAGATACATATTATATCTTCACCTTTTTCTTTTCGCTCTTTTCCTTGATTTACAATCGTATCTAAACATATCTGCGTTTTTCCTGTTCTTTTATCTCCAATTATTAATTGTCTTTGTCCTTTTCCTATTGGATATATTAAATCAATTCCCGCAATTCCTGTAAGCATAGGTCTTTTTACTTGTGTTCTATCCATTATTGGGGTAGTAGGATTTTCTATATTTATATATTCAAATTTTTCAAATGCTCTTCCTGTTAATAAGTCTACCCCAAATAAATCTACAATTCTTCCTATAGCTTCTTTTGCAAATATTGCTCTAAATTGTTCCCCACTTGCATTAACAATATCTCCTACTTCTATTGGTTCATATTGTTTTACAATTGCGACTATTACAGAGTTTTCATTTATTTGATTTACATATCCCATTCCTTTTTCCCATATAGTTACCTTTTCAAAAAAACGTACGTTTTCTAGTCCTGAAACTTCAATTATATAATCTTTTACACGAATTACTTTTCCTGAGTCAAAGACATTTTCTTTGTTTTTTATTTGTTCTATTTTTTTGTTTACCAAATCTTCTATATGTGTTCCCATTTTACATTCCTTTCCTTATATACTATAGTCGTATATTTTTCCTTTGTAGTAAATTATTACACCTTCTGACATATTTTTATAGAATTTTGTTTTTATTCTTTTACTTATATAATCATAATTTAAGTTGTCTTGTCCCACATAAACATAGATGTTCGGATTATATTCTTTCATTTTTTCTTCTAGTGTATTTATTAACTCTGTTACGGTAAATCGTTTTGGATTATTAAATTTTTTGTCAAATTCAATTAATTCACTTACCTTTTTATCTATAACTTCTTTTACTAATGTGTATTGTTCTTCATTTTCTAAAGTTAAACATTCATAAATGGTTTTATCTGAAAATTGATTTCTAAATTTTTTTACAGCCTGATATTTTCTTTCTTCTGTTTTTCCTTTATTACTTTCCAAAAACTCTTTAATTACCTTCTCATTGTCTACATTAAAATTTTTCTTTATCTTTTTATAATTATCAAAAAATGGTTCTTCTCGATATTGAGGAGTCGGAATATCGTATATTATCTCTTCTGTTTGCTTTTGTTGTTGTTTGGCTTTATATCTTCTCATTTCTTCTAGTTTATTTTCTATTTCTGAACTAAATATGCTATTTTCTTCCTCTTCTAGTTCTCCTGAGTTAGCTATTTTTTTTCTTTGCTCATTTACTTCTTTTTTTATTTGTTCTAGTTTTTCTTCTTGTTCATCTATTAAATAGTTGTATTCTTGTAATTTTTCTAGAAAATATCTTTTGGCACTGTCATTAATTCTTTTTATTGCATTTTTAAAAATGAAGAATGAAAAACCAAACATTATTAATATTATTGGTATTGCTGTTATTATATCATTAATCATAAACCACCTACATTGCTAGCGGATTATAAAATAATAGTAAAAATACGAATGCAAATAATAGTAATAAAAATATAGCAAGTACAATAAGTATTAGCATAACAGAATGTATTATATCACTTTTTGTTTCTGGATTTCTACCAACTGCCTCTGCTACTTTTGCTCCTAATAATCCAATTCCAATTCCTAATCCTAAGAACATTAATCCTACCATAAGACCTATACAATTTAATGTGGCTACTAAAATTTGTTCCATTTTTCTCTCCTTTAATTATTAATAATTTTTAAATTTTGCACTAGTATCTATATTTATTGCTTTACCATTATACTTCACATTTTCTAATTTAAGTATTACCTCATTTCCATATATATAATCAAAATTCCCACTCAAACCTGATTGTCCAACAGCTGAAGTTATATTAACATCTACTGTTTTTTGTTTTACACCATCTACATATAAACTTAACTGCGCCTGATCAAACACATAGTTAGAATCTAATTTTAAATTATAGTATATCTTATTTGTGGTAACTTTAGTTATAGTTAAATTAGTATTTACCTTATTTGTCCTAGCTATCATAATGTCATCTATATTTTGAATAGTAGCTCCATCATCATCTAATTCTTTTGATGCTAATGTCACTTTATAGTTAGTATTTGGGGTTAAGCCCGATACTGTGTATGAAGTATTACTTTTATCTAAAGCTATTGTTTTGCTTATATCTCCATCTATTTCTAAGTAAACCACTTGATATTTACTTTCTGGATCTTGAATATCATATTTAACTGTTAAGCTTGAAGATGTTGTCGTTATTCCTAATAAAGTTACACTTTTAGATAAAGATACTTTGTCTGTAGATTCTGTATCGCTAGAAGCTCCTCCATTTATGGATGTGATTTGTTGATTGTTGTTATTAATTTGTGTACTTTGAGAATTTTGTACATTTGGTTGTGTTTGTACTTGAGTTTCTGTAGATGCATTTGTACCTTTACCTTCTATTGCTACTTCTGTTGAATTTTGCACATCTTCTTTTTCTTGATACTCATTTGTGCTTCCTATTATTTTTTTCAAGTCTATTTCTCTATCTCCATAAATTAATTTTTCATTAGCAATATCAAATGTGAAAGATGGGGTTTGTATTATCATTGGTTTTATTGTTTTTGAATTTACTTCATGATTTAATAATAATGTGTTTCCTGCTTTATCTATTATAATTATTATATATTTTGAAGTATTTAATTTTCCTGTGTCATTTGCTATTCTATTTGAAGTAATTAAATATTGCCTATCTGCTAATTTATAAATATTATCTTGTGCAAAATCTGTTATTTTATTATTTCCTGTCAGTTTTGTTACTTCCCCATCTGAACCAATTTGATATATTTTTCCATATAAATCTAGTTGATTATAGATTGATTGGTATGCTACAACATATTTACCTAAATTGTAACTTTCTTTTTGTTGTGTTTTTAAATAATAATTTCCATCCCATTTAGCTTGCATTGTAGCTTGTTCTTCTAATTTTATTGGATTATATTCTGCATCATAAAGAAAGGTTTGAGGTTCTATTTCGTATATTTGCTTATCTATTCCGAAGAACATGATTAAGACATACTATTAACAAAGCTATTATTACAATGATAATAATTGCAAATATTGTAAAATTAGTTTTATTTCCTACAGTTAATTTTCTCATTTTTTTCTCCTCTCTTTATTAGGTAAACGAATTTTTTGCTAATTTCTATATACATATTCTAATGTTCTAGTCTCAATAAGTTTATTTTCTTTAATAAATTGCAATTCTATTATATATTTTCCATATGCATTTAAATCCGCATTTAATGTATAAGTATAATATACATCGCCTTCGTCGCCATCAATTGCTACCCTTTCTGGTACAAATGGCTCTTCTACAGTTTGTGAGTATCCATTTGTATTATAAATTGAATATTTTATTGTTTCTACATCAGTTAGTTTATAACTATTATTAAATATTAAATCTACTTTATTAGGTGTAGCCATATTCTGGTTTGGCGTTATGTCTCCAATTGTAATTCCATATTCGTTAACTGCCGCTACCGTATATTGTTTTTCATAATATTGTAAATCTGTTTTATCATTATCATAATCCAAATTTACCTTTACTATTATTTTGTAACTTTGTGATGATTCTACATTTTGAATTGTTATTGCGTTATTTGCAGTATCAACATCATGTTCTCCTTTATACTCCTCTGGAGTAATGTCATTTGAGTTTCCATCTAATACTTGTATAGTATACTTGTCATTTTCAATTATTCTGTCTTCATCATAAACTGTTATCCTATATGTAATACCATTTGGTGTTCTCGAACCTCTTATAGCTATAGTAGGAGTATTTAACTTATCAAATGTAAAAGTTGCTTCTTGTTTTCCTAATTCTATTGTTTCTGTGGTTGGTGGATTATCTATTGTTTCGTATTCTGCAATAGGTATTATTTCTACTTTATATTTATCACCAAATATGAAACCTTCTCCTGGATCAATAGATATTTTCTTTTGCATTTGAGCTTTAAAGATTTTGTCTGGTTCTACTTCTTTAAAAATTTCGTATTGCTTTGTTTTTGTGTTATAGTGGTATAGTTTATATTCAATCCTTGTGTAACCTGTTACTCTTTCCAAATTATATGTTATGTCTATGTATTTTTCTCCGTATTTTACAGGTTCATATTGTACTTGTATATTACTAATTCCTACATTTGCTAATGTTGAAAAATAGTATAATCTTCCTGTTACTTGGTAATCTATATCATACAAATATTTTTCTACTACTGAGCCATCATCTAAAATTAGATTACATCTAAATTTCATAAAATAATATTTTTTAGGCGTTAATCCTCCAATTGTTACTTTATCTCGGAAATCATTAATTAATTTTTCTTCTGTTTTTACAAAATTTTGTGCTGAACCATTTTCATCTGTTTCATAAATATCTATATAGATTTTTTGATCTTTTACGTATGTTTTTGGTTCAACTAATATGTCTGCTCTCATACTTACATTATCTAATTCTGTTTGTATTTCCCATTCATCATTATCGTTTTTTAAACTAATTCCTGGAATTATTAAATCAAATTTTATTATATTGCTTCCTGCACATACAACTTGCTCTAAATTTATTTGTTGTTGTAATAATACATTTCCTTGATATTTAAATCCATTTTCTGAATAGTCTAAATCTACTGCTACTGCTCTTTGGTTAATTGGATTTTGTAATTGTAGTTTTCCTTCTGTTCGTATGCTATTAAAAATATTACCTTTTATTGATGTCGTTTCTACAAATTTTCCGCTTGCATTTATTGAATAGTAATTTTCTTGTTCTGCAGTTGATAATTGTGCTTTTTTGTAGGTTACATAGTGACCTTCTTCTAAATCATATCCTGTTATTCCTGTGTCATAATATGCATATACATCTACTCTTGTCTCTTTTTTTAGTAATGCTCCTAAATCATTGTAGTTTATTCCTATTATATTGTTATCTGGCATCTGTTTTAAATCTTTTTCTATAACAGTTGTGCCATCTACTGCTGAAAATACAATTTTTAATGCTGCAATTTTTCCTAATTCATCATTTGAGTTTTTTAAATTAATGTTAACTCTATTAGAATCTAAAGAAACAGTGTAACTTATGTCTCTTATAGTATTCAATCCTTCAAATTCATGACTTATTAAAGTTCTGTCTTCTGCTTCTTGGTTTTTCAATAGGTTTTGATATGCTATTACTGCTAAATCTCCTTTACTTAAGTTTTCAAATGTAATAGTCTCAAAGTCCGTTGTTCCTGTTGTTTGAATTTTTTTCCTGTCTACAATTCTTGTTCCTATTTTTATTTCAAGTTCGCTATTGTTTGATATTGCATTATCTATATCTGTACATTTGTATTTAATTGTCATTGTTGTTGCATCTGATGTAGATGGATATACTACAAAAGTTGGCGCTTGTTTTTCTGCACTTTGTACTGGAGATCTTAAAATTACGTCTTCATCTTCATATGGGTATTTTGTTTCTGGTACTCCGTCTTTATCTAAGTCTAATTCCATTTCATATGTGAAATAATATGTATTTCCTCTTCTTAAAGTATCTGTATCTTCGGTTGAAATAGGCGTACCATCTGCTACATCAAATGTTCCTGTTGGTATAACACCATCTTCTCCTATTTCTTGTACAATTTCTTCTATTAATTCGTTTGTATTTGCATCATATGCTCTATATATTACCCTTTTAGCATATAAATCTGTATTGTCATAAACTGCTTTTGTTTTATAGCCTACAATTGTTGCTGGTTCTAAGTCTTCTCTTGGATTTTCTAATTCTCTATTTCTAATTGGTGTTACTATAACTGCATTATCTGTATCTGTTGGTAAATCTGGTCTATATCCACTTGTTTTTACATTATATATATTATCAATTATTGGTAAATTGTTTTTATAGTCTGTATAATCATAAGCACCTGTTACTGTTATTGTATACCATTGATTTCTGAAATCTCTATTGTCCGCACCAAAAAACTCTGGTGTTATTTCTACTACTCCGTCATAATATGACTCTTTTAATGTACTTTCATATGGGGCTATATTAGTATCTACCACTTTTACAGTTCTTATTGGTGTTCCAGATGGCATACTTCCTTCTGGTGTTTGACCAGCATAAATACTAAACACCATTCCTGTTAAAGTTTCAGCTTCTAATGTTCTTTGATTTTCTTCTTCATTTTGTAAGTTAAAATTTACTTTGAATACATTTTTTAAGTCTGCATTATTGTTTGCAAAGTTAGCTTTTAAATTATTTGGAATTCCTGTTTTTACTATTGCTCCTCCTATATAACATTTTTCTATAGGTTCATTTCCATCATTTAAATCTACTGTTGTATATACAGCAAATTTATATGTTTCATTAGCTCTTAAATTATTTACTGATACCGGAATCACATAACTTCCTTGTGAAGTAAAGCTTCTTATTGTTCCTACTGAGTCTGTATATGTTACTGTAAATACAGTATCATCTGTTAAATGTATTGTACCTCCACTATCTTCTACAATAAGCTTTCCTTCAATTCTTTCATATGTTATTTCGCCTTCTTCAAATCTAACTGTAGGGAATTCATTACCGTCCATTTGAAATACGTTGCTATATTCACTTTCATATTCGCATATTTTTTCATTATCATTTCCTATTGCTACTACTCTAAATGCATATCCTATGTTTCTAAATATTTTTGTGTCGTCAATTGAAACTGTTGTCTCTGTATTTTGACTAGTTATAGTTACTGTTGGTTCTACTCCTTCGAAACTTATATTTCCTTGTGGGTCAGACTCAGCCATTCTAGTATCAAATATTTCAAATCTATAATTTGTTATAGCTTTATCTTTATCTTGAACATTTTTTATCCTTAGTTTAAAATTACTATCTCTTTTATTTATTTCAAATTCTGTTCCTGATATAGTTGGTCTTTCTTTTAATGTTGTATATTGTTTTGTTAACTCAAATCCATTTGTTATAACTTGTGAGTCGTATAGTACATTTATTACTGATACTTTATATGTTGTGTTGGATGTTAATCCATTAAATTCTACCATATAGCTTGCTTCTTCAGTTGCTAATTCTGGGTTATGAGTTATTGTTTGTGATTGCAATTTATTTCCACTCATATCATATAAAACAACCTCTGCTTGCTTTACCTTAGTATCTTTATCTATTTTTACAGCAATTTGCATTGTAGTATTAGTAAATAAGTCTTTTTCTAAATTTATTCCTATCGCTTCAGTTGTAAATACCTTTGATAAAAAGTCTTTTGTATATGTCATATCATCAATTTTATAAGATGATTCTGCTATTAATGTGTATTCTGTATTTGGTTCTAATGTTGTTAATGATATGTCTATACTGTAACTACCTAATGGTTCTACTGATTCATATACTTTTTTTCCTGTACTATTTTTAATTATACGTATGGTTGTATCTTCTACTAATAAGTTGTTTTCATCAGAAATTTTTATTGTTGCATCTAATCCTATTGTATTTACATTAAATTGTTCAAGTTTATATGATGGAGGTGTTATTGCTCCTGGTTGATCTGGTTGCAATTCTTCTCCACTTCCTTGTGCTATGCTTCCACCACTATTTATAACTGTACTGCCATTTTGACTGTTTTGTTCATTTGTTATTTGACTTCCTGTATTTGCTCCTCCATTTCCTGCATTTCCTGCAGTTCCTTGTTCTGTTTTTTCATTTTCTTCTGAAGCTTCTTCATTTGTTTCTTCACTTTTTTTCTCTTCATTATCGTTCAAATCTACAATTGTTACATTGTCATCAGAGTCTATAACCATATTTTCTAAACTCATTTTGTTTTCATTATTTTTGCTTACTATTTTGCTTGCTAGATTTATTTTTATACCATCTGGCATTTCTATGTATACTTGAGATGAAATGGTTTGATAAGTCGTTTCTTGATTATATATTTTTACAATTTCATTATCTATATATTCTATTTCAACATAACCTGATATTTCTTTGTTTGTGCCATCTTCAAATACTAGTTTTATGTTTTGTCCAACTATAATATATTTCTGTGGTGATATTTTCCATATTAAACTACTAAAACTTAATTCTTTGTCTAGATTTGTTATTTTATATAGATCACCTTGTTTTTTTAGTGTCATCCCTGCTCTTATATTATAATAATTTATTGGATTTTGATCTATCTCTTTTAAATCTAGTAATACACCATTTGTAAACGCACTAATAGATCCATTTGTATAATGGATAAAATTCTCTAAATTCACTTTTACATTTTCTCCATCAGTGTCCTTAAATATTACTTTCTCATTATATTTATTTTGGTATGAACCATCTGCTGCAAAATAGTATCTTTGGACACTTTGAGCTTTTGTTTCCTCTCCGGATGCTTGTAAAACATATCCTGATTCTTCAAATTCTTTGGTGGCCTCTTTATTTATTTTTATTATATTGTATATTAATACACTTCCTAGAAGAGCACCAATTATTAAAATAAAAATAACATATTTTTTCATATTCTTCATTCTTTCTACCTTTTTTTATTTTTTTCATTATATCATACGCCAATTTAAGATTCAATATTTATCTTATGTTTGTAATAAAAATGTAATATTTTTGTTACTATGAGGCAAATTTACTATTTTGATACCTACTGAAAGGAATTTTTGCAACAAAAAAATACCATCCATTTCTGAATGATATTTGTATATGTCTGTTCTATTAGTTCGAACAGATACGTCATTGGTGCAGGTAGTGGGACTCGAACCCACACGCCATTTCTGACAATGGTTTTTGAGTCTTTTAAGCTATTTTATACTTATTTATTTTTAGTATTAAATACTACCTTTTAAAAACCTCAAAACTATGGATTCTCTAGTACTCACTCTCGTTTTTCTTACTTGCTACTTAATAACATATTTTTTTATAATTTTGCAAGAATTTTGAAAAAAAGTTAGATATCGGTTAGATATTTTTAGATATAACAGAAAATTTACTATTGGTATTTTTAAAATTTATTTTGAGTATATAAAAATTACTCCACCCTCTATCAGAAAATCGCTTAAAATCGATTGTGAGGGCAAACAAAATTAAATATTTAAGCTAAAAGACATTTGTAAGAAATTACAGGTGTCTTTTTTATATGCAAAAGAGTTAGGCAGTACCTCTATAAAAGTACTAGGTGTGATGAGCCGACGCATAAAATCCATCCGTATTAGTATAAACGGTCTATTTATACAAAATGCGACAGTGAGATTTTAGAACAAAGACTCACAATAAAAAAAGAGTATTCGGTGGCAATATTTGATATGGATTTATAATTGTAAAAAGTTTGGGCAAATATGAACAAAGATACTTATATGTATCAGCAATTATAGTAGAAATTCTACTTACTAGACTGCCTATAAGCAAGGCGACCGACCGACGGTTTCTGCTTTATAAAAGGCGTAATAATTCTTTATTTCAACATAAGGGATTATTACGCCCAATTCACTTTAGCTCTCTCCCTCTGGTTTCTACTTGGGAGTTGCTAAAGTGAGTGAGTCAAAAAATTTATTTTTTGGCTCACTTAAATAAAAATTGCGATAAGCATTTTTTATTTAATAACCTAAAAATGCATTAGCTTTTTTAGGTTTGGGGTGTGGGGTTTCCCTGCCACACTAACACTTTTTGAAGCAGTCAGCTAAAAAAGTGTTGTAGTGTGTTACAACACTTCTCTTGTGTTAGCTATAAGTTCGAGCAAAGGAGGTATGATTTATGAGCTATGCTATTATAAGAAATGAAAAATATAAACGAGAAAATTTAAAAGGAATTTATCGCCATAACGAAAGAAGAAATAAAAATTATTCTAATAAAACTATTAATCAAGAATTATCTCATCTTAATTTTTCTTTAAAAGAGTGTGAACATTCTTACGAAAAAGAGTTTGATTTAATTAAAGAAAAATATAATTTAAAAGGACAAATAAAAAGTGTGAGTAATATTGTGTGTGAGTATATTATAACATCTGATAAAGAGTTATTTAATTCTATTGGTGCAGAAGAAACAAAAAGATATTTTGAAACTGCTTATAAGTTTGTGTGTAGTTATAAGAATTTGGGCGAACAATATATTTTATCTGCAAAAGTACATATGGATGAAGCAAGTCCTCATATGCATTTAATATATATCCCAGTAGTTCATACACAAGATAAAAAAGGAAATAATATTAATAAAATTGCTTGTAGTGAGTTTTGGAAAGAAAAAGATAGTTATAGACAACTACAAGATGCTTTTCACTCTTATGTAACTGCAAATGGATTTGATTTAGAAAGAGGAAATCCAAGTGATAGAGTTCATTTATCTGTTGAGGATTATAAAAAGATAACTGGATTTGAAAATTCAAAAACATTACTTCAAGATATTGAATTACAATTACCAGATGTGCCTAATATAAAAGACTTTAATAAATTAATGCTTGGTAGAGATGAAAAAATCGACGAATTAATTATAAAACCTAAAGATAAATTAATAGAAAAATTACACGAAGAAAATTGTTCTTTACATCACGAATTATATAAACAATGTAGATTAGTTGATAAAGCTGAAAAATATGAAAAAGAAAGACAATCTATTTTAGCAGAAAATAAAGAAATTAAAGAAAAGTTTGAAACATTAGAAAACGATTATTCTATTAAGCTAAAACAAGAAATACGAAAAGTTGAAAATAAATATGAAGATGAAATCTATCATCTAGAAAAAGATAATAAATTTTTAAGAAAAGTTATCAAAACTTTTGATAAAACACTTAATAAGTTTATTCATTGGGTATGTAAAAAATTCTCTGTGTCTGAAGAAGAAGATTTTATTAGAGATTTTCAAAGAGAAACTGATACATTTATTAATCCAGAAAGACAGATTAAGTATGAGCAAGAATTAGAGTATGATGATTTGGAATTATAATAAATTAAGTAAATAGTCGCCTACTATACAGTAAGCGACTATTTTTTCTTCACGATTGTTACTTGTCTTTAATTTGAATTATCTCAGTTTCATAGCTGTGAAAATGTCTCTTAAAGCCATTAGGTCCTTGATACACGCCAGTATCAAACAAAATAGAACGTGAAGTGTCCTTATCTACTTTTACGTAAAATCGAGATGAATATTTAGTAAACGCATCCCATTTTAAAATTTCTTGGATTACAGAATCCATCTTATCTGTATCAACTTTTGCGAATGATAATTCGAGGCATTCGCCAGCTGCATTGATAACAAAACTTACATTATCAAATTTAGCTAAAGTTGCATTGATAAACACAGTTTTAGATAGAACTATAATCCGAGGATTAACGGAATTAAATTTAGAAGCTAAATATTCCACAACCTCCTCATTCCATTTGGAGTTCATAACTCCTGTAAAAGCGTTCGACATAATTTTTCCTCCTTTAATAACTTTTATTGAAGTATTAATTTTATATAAGTAAAACTAAAAAGTTAGAGGTTAACTACCTCCACTAATTAGTAAATAAAGGTATTAAGACACAGGACTTACCTATATCAGCACACATTATATCACTATTTTACATAATTTGCAAATGCTATCAAATTTAAAATTCTATTTCTTTTAATAATAATTCATTTACTTGTTCTTCTATAATTTGATTATATTTTGCCATAATTATAAACTCATTTGTTTTAGGTAGTGGATTATCTAATTTTATTTGTTCTTCTAATCTTTCTCTTAATTCTTTAAGTTCAAATTCTCTTTGATAACAATGCTCTTCCAATTTGCCTTTACTTTTTAAATTATCATACATAGCTTTCTTATATTCTTTCAAATAATCTTTATAAATAATTCCATACTTTCCTAACATAAAAAACACCTCCATATATATTTTTTAATATATGAAAGTGTAAGAGTCTAACCAATTATAATAATATTATTAGAATGGTAACTCAAATTTATTATTGTTAATTACATTTTCTAGCAATTCCTTAGATTTACTATCCAAGTTTAATAATTGATTAACATAGCTATCTTTAATCTTATATTCTTTTGGATTTCCATATGAGGTTGTACTTTCTACATCCACAATACCTTGAAAAATAACCATTCTCAAAGCAGTATCATAATTATTAGATAATTTTGAGTCTAATGAATTATTTGATTCCCACACACGTATCTTTTGGATTTCTTCACTTGCTTTCCATCTATCTCCTAAAACAAAAGAATATGTATCTATTATATATTTAAATAATAGAGCTTCTATTTCTTTAAAATCTTCACTCTTTATCAAAGATTCTATTTTGTTATCAGAAGCTTTATCTACTGTAGTTACTTGTGCTGACAAAGCCCTTTCATATTTTGCCTTAACATTTTGTATTACTTCTTTTCCATATGTACTCATTGAAATTAAATCTCTAAAAATATTTATATCTAATTCACATCCAATGTAATCAAAATTATCATCATCGTAATTATATGAAATATACGAGCTTTTTTCTAAAAGTTCTTTAGAATTTTCATAATTAAAACTATATTTTTGGGCATATTTTTTTATTTTAACTAAATCTTCTGTTTCCGTTGTTTCTTGTATCCCATAATCGTATAAAGTTGAATCATTTAATCTAATTACTTTGTTTTCTATAAAATAATTTAAGAATAATATTTCTTCATCAGTAAATTTTTTAGATACTATCATTTTTTCTATATCTGATATATCTTCTGTCGGCAATGCTAATTCACTTGTAGTTTTTGACATTTCATTTGCAACAGTAATAAAATCATTAAATATTTCCTTAACTCCTTTTTCAATATTAGGTTTCTCTATGTAGTCTCTTAAATATGTAAGTAACTTGAATGTTTCTTCTTCATTTGGATTAATCGCAATATAATGGCTATCTATAAATCCCTTCATATCATTAAAAGTTAATCCATTTAATAATATCGGTATAATTTTTTTATTAGAATACCAAACTGCTCCCATTTCATTTAAGCAAAATTCACTTTTATAAAAATTAGGTGTTAATAAAAACACTACTACTTCTGCTGAATGTAAGGCTTTTTTTACTTCTTCATGAAAGTTCTTACCTAGTTTTACTCCTGTATGGTAAGAAGACGAATAAAATACATTATGTTTGCTTATTCCTAACTCAATTAAAGCTTCTAAAAATCTTTCACCTATAGGAGAATCTAAAGAAGCGTGGCTAATAAAAATCTTTGGTTCTATATCTTCCATTATTGTTCCTCACTTTCCTTACTCTTTGCCCTACTTTTATAAACATTAGCTTGATTTCTACATTGTGGACTACAGTATTCTGCTTTTATATTTTGAGATGAAAATGCTTTACCACAATGCTTACACATTTTTGCTGTTTTCCTTTCATTAGTTTCATTTAATAATAGCATTGTATCTATTGCTTGTTTTAAAGAGTTAAAATCCCATACTAATGATGCTTTTTCAAGCATTTCTATTTTACAAGTCAAATTACTTACTTTAAACGTTTTAATAAGCATATTTAATGCACTTTTTAATTCATCATTATCTTGTTGATAATAAATTTCTATATCAGCAAATATAAGATATAAATATTTTGCATATTCTATAATCCATTGTATTTGTTCTGAATAACCTTTAGAAAATACAACATTATATTCTATACCTCTATTTAAAAATAGATTAGCTGTAATTTCATTATTATTACTTATTCCTATAGGACCATTTTTATCTTTTGAAGCAAATATTTGTATTCTGTGCTTTTTATCACACACTAAAAATTTCTCTAAATATTCTTCTATTGGCAATACATCTTTTGTAGTAATTGGATTCTTTTTAGGAAGAAACACTTTCTTTTGATAAACTAGGTTATTGTTTAAAGGTAAATATGTAAGTTCTCCCATTAATCCATATTTATTTACAAACTCTAATATACTTTTATCTACGTCTTTATCTTCTCCAACTAATTTTCCTATATTTAATATATCTACTAATATTTCATCAGCAATTTCAAATGGATCATATACTTCATATTGTGCATTTTCTGTAGGTTTTATATATTTAACTTTCTTTTCTTCTACAATTTCATATTCTGAATATTTAACCCATAATGCTGTGAAGTTATTTGCTTGATTTTTATTCATTTTCTTCTCCTTAAAATTTTTTTAAAAATTTTTCTGTAATACTTGACAATAGTTAACTATTACTATATAATGGTAATAGTTAAATCATGTTATCTATTACATTTATTATACCACAATCCAAAATTTAGTCAAGTAATTTGGATAAAAATAATGTAATAGTATAACTGTATCTAAAATCTGTAGGCAGATTTTTCACCAGAGAGGAGGTTTTATGGTAGATACAAATACAATAATTTCAAAATTTTATGATTTTCACGAAAAGCCTAAAAATAAAAATAAAAAGTTAGAAGTAAGCTCATCTTATATTACTAAAA
>CALXCC010000006.1 GCA_944386705.1 uncultured Clostridia bacterium
TATTAGGTTCTTTTTCATTTTTGGTTATTTCTTTTTTTGGTTTAGAATTTTGTTTACAAAGATATTTAATAGTTCTATATACACACCAAACTCCTGTTAGAAATTCTAAAACTAGAATTATGTAATATACTGTTATACTCATAAATTCCCTCCATATACAAAAATGAAGAAATAACTCCAAGTTAAATCTCCATCATTAGTTACAATTATTATATTATTTGATAATTTTTTGAATATGCATATATGATATTTGCCATTCTTTTCCATTTGCAAATAATTCTATCATAATAAAATCTAAAATTCAATATTTTTTTGTAAATTTTTGTAATTTATTGTGACATTTTGTTGTTTAATATTATTTTTCATTTTAGCTTATTTTAGAATCAAAGTTACTCTTTATACATTTTGCAGGATCAGTGAGACGTCTCGTATCCCGATAACTGCCTAAAATCGTGGCTTTTAGCAGGGTGCCCTTTGAAAATTGAGTATACTTTTGTATGTCAACTCTTTTAAGCAAAAACAAGCATAAATGTTCAATTTATACTTGTTTTTTATTTTTTATTTGATTTCTTCTTTCAAATTATTATATCTTTAACATTTTTGTTATTGGGTTTATAATTTATTTGTTTAGATGTATTAACATATTCGTTAATTGGTATGATTTTTCTTAATGCTATTTCTTTCTAATCAATTACTCCACGATCGATTCTGTGCCATTTTTAACTGGCTTTACTCCACAATCACAAATAGATTTAAACGCTATTTTATGGTCAACGATAATCACTTTATCATAATTATCTTTTGTTTTTCATATTAATTGTTTTCTATAATTTTTTTAGCATATGAACAATCTGATTCGAGTCTTTTCCCATAGTTCTTAGCATTTTCAATAACACTCTCTACTAATTTTCTTGCAATTCCCTGGCCTTGATATAAACTATTAACTTCTGTATGTACAATATTCCAATACTTTTCAAACTCTATAAAGTCACATTCTCCAATCTCTATATCACCATCCATTGCAACTGTTCTATTTTTTTCTTTATTAAATATTATTTTAATCATAACTTTCTCCTTATTCTAGATATCTTATCTTCCTCCTCCACCACCTCCGGCCGCCGGCCTCCGCCACCGCCACCAGAGAATCCTCCGCCACCTCCTGTGGCTGAAGAATATGTACTAGATATTGAATTACTAATAAAGCCTGAAAAACTGTGTGAAAAATCTGTATGTGTCATTAAATACATATATGTATAATTTCCTGTATTTATTGTATTTTCTAAATCTGGATATACTATTTTCAATTGTTTTAGTACTTTATCTGCTATTCCAAAAGCAGTCGCATATACCAAGAATTTTTCCCAAAGTATAATTTCTGGCACTTCTTTTTCTTGTATCAAAGAAAATTCTTCCATATATTTTTTTAAGCCTTTCCATTTTTCCGCCTCGTCTATTCCTTTTTGGGTAAATACATTTATCTTACCCAATTCTATATATATACTAATAATATTTGCAATACATACAATTGTAAAAGGTATTATAGATATTAATGAAAATAGACTTATTGGTAAACAAACTGGAGCTATAAAAACTAGAATAAATACTAAACCTAAGATATACCATAAGTTTGATTTTGATATTTTCTCATATTTTAAAGCTTCACTTTTATCTCTTATCCCTTTATCTTCTAGTTCTTTCTTTGTTGTTTTTTCTAAATCTTCTTCTAATTTAACAACTTTGCTTGTGTTATTTCTTATATATTTTTCTAATTCTTCTACAGTTATTTCATCATTTCCTATTTGGTTTATGGCATCAAGTAAGAATTGTGCAATTATTTTTTCATTGAAACTATTTAAATTTAGTAAAGCTTCTTTTCCTAAGATTTTTATATAAACATTTTCTTTTCCCCATTTTATCTTTTCAACTTTAAAACTAATTTTCCCTTTTAAACTTAAATCCAACAACGTAGCAGAAAATATTTTTCCAATATCTGTGCTTGATAAATTTTTCTTTATATTTTTAAATATACATAATGCTTCAGCAGGTGTTGCATCTTCTCTTGGAATCTCTCTAAAATAAATTATGTCTTCTGTTTTATTTAATTTTTTTAATTTCTTTATTTCCTTTATTCTCTGTATTAATTTTTTAATCATTATTATTGTAATAAGTATTAAAGCAATGCTTATAATTAGAACTATAAGTAATGATACAAATTTGTTTGCTTTCCTTTTCATATTTGCTTCATTTGCCCATAGAGTTTCTTCTTCTATAACATTATTTAAAATGTCTTTATTTTCACCTCTTTTGCTATAAGTAATCATATCAGTTGGAAATAAAGACCTTACTTCTACATATTTTCCCGCACTAAAATTGTTTATTGTGAATTCAATTTTATTTAAATCTGTTACATATATTTCTCCATTTAAATCTTCTGTATGCCCCCAAACTTTAATATTTTCTTTTGTATCTGCAAAACTTGGCAAAGTAATTGTTCCTGTTATTTCTTTAGCATCAACTTCAAACTCTTCGCCTACAAATTGCCAATATAATTCTGCATAATCTGAATATTTAGAAATAGCATCTTCTACTGTATAAGAAATTTGATATATTCTGTTATCACTTTTATTATCAAGACCAACTCCCCACGCAATTTCAAAATTTCCATCGTCATTTAGCATTCCATAATAACAATTATTTGTTACGTGATACATATACTGTTCCACTTCTGTAAGAGGTTTTTCACCATTTGTAATATTAGTTACCTTTACATCTTTAATATCAGAATATCTTGATTTGTCTGTTTTAAATGTCTTAAATAAGGTATTCGTATTATGGATATTAATATCCCACGTTTCTGTTATATGCATTTTACCATCATCGCTAATTTTTGCATCAAAATTCAAATTATTTAAATATAAATTATTTGAATTTGCTTCACTTGGCATATTCATATTTAGTATTATTCCAAGTACAAAAAATACAAAAACACATAATAATTTTTTCAACTTTCTCATATTTTATTCCCTTTCATTTTCATTTTTTTAATATTATATACTTACTAATATTTTAAAGCAATAGCTTTTTAATCTTTTTTATGATATTATATAAGTGAACTTTGGGGACGTTCCTTAAAGTTCAAATTTTAAAAGTGAACTTTAAGGAACGTCCCCAAAGTTCACATCAGGAGGTATAGTATATGGCATTTGACGGGATCGTAACAAAAGCAATTGCTTCAGAACTTAATTTGCTTTCTGGAGCTAGAATAGATAAAATTTTTCAACCTAATAACAATAATGTAATTTTAGGTTTTTATTTAAATGGTTCAAATTATGTTTTAAATATTTGTACTAATTCTCAAAATTATAGAGTTCATTTAACTACACATCTTAGAAGTAACCCAAAAGTTGCTCCTAATTTTTGTATGGTTTTACGTAAACATCTGATAGGTTTAAGAATTAAAAATATAATCACTAGTCATTTAGAGAGGATTATAACTATTGAGTTTGAAGGTTTTGATGATATTGATGATTTAATTTCTAAGAAATTAATTATTGAACTTATGGGAAAACATTGTAATGTTATACTTTTAAATGATGATGGCACAATTATTGATAGTTTGCGTCATATTAGAAGCGAGGATTCTACTCATATTGTTGTTCCTCACATCAGGTATACTTATCCTGAAGTTAAAAAACTTAATTTTTTAGATTGTAATTCTTTCCAGGATTTTGAAGAAAAGCTTACTTCTTCTAATAATCCTGATAATACTAATAATTCTAATAACTCTAATCCTTCAAATTATTCTAGTTTTCCTAATTTAGAAAAGCTTGGGTCTAACATTTCTAATACTTTTAACGGAATAAGTAAGGGTCTTATTCATTTTATTATTGAAGATTTAAATATTACTAAGCTATCTGATATATATAATTATCTAGAAACTTTAATTTCAGGTACTGATTCTTTAAATTTAAAATTTGTTAAGTCTACAAATTTAAATAAGAAAGAAGATTACTTTTTAGTACCTAGCGAAAATATAGAATCTTTTTCTTTAAACTTTTTTTTAGATGATTTTTATTATGAAAAAGAAACAAGTGAAGAATTAAAAACTAGTAGAAATACTATTTTAAAATTGATTTTGTCTACTTTGAAGAAATATAAAAAAAGATTAGAAAATATTAATTCTAAGCTAAAAGAGTGCGATAATATGGATATTTATAAACTTTACGGTGAACTTATTACTGCTAATTTATATCGCATTCCAAATAAGAATTTAAAAGAAATTGAATTAGAAAATTATTATGATAATAATAAGATGATTATAATTCCTTTGGATTCTAAGTATTTACCTAGCGCAAATGCTAAGAGATTTTTTAAGAAATATAATAAATTAAAAAATGCTTTAGAAATTGTATCTGCACAAAAGGATGAAACTATTAAAGAATTAGATTACTTAGAAAGTATTGTTTATGAATTAGAATCAGCCACTTCTTTAGAAGAACTTTCTGTAATATTTGAAGAAATCTCAGAAAATGTTATTTTTAAAGATAAAATTAAATCTACACAAAAATCAAAAACTGGCAAAATAAAGAAATCTAATCTTACTAAAAATAAAAATGTAAATTTTAATCCTTTAAAATTTACTATTGATGGCTTTACTCTTCTAGTTGGAAGAAATAACAAAGAGAATGATTATCTAACATTGAAATATGCTAATAAACAAGACTTATGGTTTCACACAAAAGATATTCACGGAAGTCACGCTATATTATTATTAAATAATATTACACCTTCCCAGGATATTTTGGCTAAGTGTGCTGAAATTACAGCTTATCATAGTAAGGCTAGGCTTTCTTCAAATGTACCTGTTGATGTTTGTGAGGTTCGTTATGTTAAAAAGCCAAATGGTGCAAAACCTGGTATGGTAATTTATACTAACTATCATACTTTATATGTTAATCCTTTACAACACATTTAGTCTACTTGTTTATTTTCCTGCTTTCTTTTTCTTGTTTCTTAAAAAAATAAAATAGGAATATTTTAAAAGTATTCCTATTTTTACTTTTACCATAATATTAATACTGTCATAGCTGTTAATAACCAAATTTCTGGTTTTGTTAGTTCGTCTGGTATTAAATCTAATTCTCCTCCATCTTTTTTGTCTACTATAGAAATGTTATAAGATTCTACATCTTCTAATTCAAAATACATATTAAAATCTTGAGTACTTTGAGCTTCTGTTGTGTTTATTTCTATGTACTTTGTTCCAAGTAAATTATCTCTTTTTGAGTATAAATCAATTTTTACATATTTTCCTGTTAAATAATCTTCCTTTGAATTTTTTATTGTACCTTTTATTTTCCCATTTACTAATGTTGCCTTAGCTTCTGTAATTTGGACTTGACTAGTATTATCTTTTCTTGTTATATCATTATAAGAAGCTTCTAGACTTACATTAATTAAAAATTCTGATAAAATAAAAAATAATATAATCCATAAAGCATATTTTATAAAAGTTTTCATTCTATCCATAATTTTTCTCCGTTTCTTTTTTTCTCTACCTCTCTATTATACCAGGTATTTGCTAAATTTTCAATGCTTTTCCTAAATATACAGAATAGATATATGTTTTGTAAACTTTTTTATTAAATGCTTTTTCAAGAGCTTCTTTGTAAAGTTCTAATTGCTTTCTATATGTATTTATTAGTTGTTCTTCTTTTCCAGGTTCTACATAGTCTGTTTTATAATCAACTAAAATCAAGTTTCCTTCTTTATCTACGTAATATAAGTCAATTATACCTTGTACTAAAATATTTTCCTCTAGATTATTTTCAGCATTTTCTTCTTTGTAAATTTCGCTTGCTGGAATATTTATATAAAATGGTTTTTCTTTATATATTTCTTTTGCTTGTTTTAAATCTTCCCAAATTTCAGATTTTGTAAACTCTAAAATTTTAAAAGGATTAATATTATCCGCTTCATTTTGAGTTATTATTTGTTTAGCAGTTAATTCTTGAATCAATTTTTTTACTTTAGCTATATCGTATTCTTCTTTTTCATTTAACTTTTGTAAACATAAATGAACTAGAGTTCCTTTTTGAGCTCCTGTTAAAGTTTTTTCTTCGTTTTCTTTTAAGAACTTTGGCTTTTTAAATGTTACTTCTATTATATTTTCTTCTTTTTGTTTTAAGTTTGTTACAGATGTCTTTGTAGGGATTGTTGTTGCTAGTTTATTAGGATAACTATAATTTAAAATATTTTCTATATTAGTTAATTCGTCTTTTTTAGTTTCTTCTTCATTTAATATTTTTATTATATCAATCTCATTTTGTTCTATTTTTTGAAAACTTTCCATTACTTCATCTTTTTTATAAATTTTTAATTCAACTTTGCTTTGGATTTTTTCTTTTTCATATTCATAAACTAATAAAATCCAATCAAGATATTTTTTATATTTTTTAACTAATATAGGATTTATTTTACCATCTATTTTTTCATATCTTTTTATATTTGTTAACATTTTTTCGTTTTCTTTTTGATAATCTTTAGAAAGCCCTGTAATAATTAGTTTTTCTTTTGCTCTTGTTAATGCAACATATAAAATTCTCATTTCCTCTGATAGCGTTTCTATAAAAATTTTATTTTTAATTGCAGATTTACTTAAAGTATCATATTGAATTTGTTTGTCATAATCTATATATTTTACTCCTATTCCCATATCTTGATGCAATAATACATTTTGGTTTAAGTCCATTAGATTAAATTGCTTGCCTGTACTTGCTAAAAATACTACTGGGAATTCTAGCCCTTTACTTTTATGGATACTCATAATTCTAATAACATTATCATTTTCTCCAATTAGCTTTGCTGATCCCATATCTCCGCTACTTAGTTTTAATTTATCTAAAAAGTTTATGAAATTATATAGTCCTTTAAAATTAGAACCTTCATACTGTTTCGCTTTTTGAAATAGCATTTTTAAATTGGCTTGCCTTAAGCTTCCATTTGGCATTAGCCCTACATAATTGTAAAAACCTGTATCTATGTAGATTTTCCAAATTAATTCATCCAAAGCCATATATTCTTGTTCTTTTCTCCAGGTTTTTAGATTTTCTAAAAAATTTTGTATTTTTAGTTTTAGATTTTTATCCACGTCAATTATAGCTTTTTGCATACATCTATAGAAATTATCGAATTTATCAGATAGCCTTATTTGCACTAATTCATCATCTGTAAACTTTCCAATTGCTGACCTTAGCACTGTAACTAGTGGAATATCTTGCATTGGATTGTCTATGATTTTTAGTAAAGATACTATTGTTTGTATTTCAATAGAATCTAAATATTCTTGTGAACTATCTGAAAATACTGGCATTTCTAAACTCAAGATTTCTTTTTCATAAATTGGAGCCGAATTAGATGTTGATCTTAGTAAAATAACAATATCTTTATATTCTATATCTCTATACTTTTCTTTTTTTCTGTCCCATACTTGAAATTTATTGTCTATTAATTTTTTAATTTCATTTGCAACAAATCTTGCTTCTAGTTCTATATCTTCTAGTCTTTCTTCTTGCTCTTCTTCATCTTCTTCTGTTTTTGTTTCTGTAAAATCTATTTCTTGTGTTTCAAAATTTTCTTCGTCATCTCTTTTTAAATCCAATATCTTAATTTCTGTGTTTAGATTTTGATTTATACTAGAATAGTCTGCTCCTAAATTCAAATATTCTTCTTCGTTATATTCGATATCTCCTAATTGATTACTCATAATGTCTTGGAATATCATATTTGTAAATTCTAGTACATTTCCCCTACTTCTAAAGTTTTTAAATAATTGAATCTTTAAACTGTCTTTTTCTTCTTTTTCATTTATTGTTTTATAAGTTTTATATTTTTCCAAGAATAATTCTGGCATGGCTTGACGAAATTTATAAATACTTTGTTTTACGTCTCCTACCATAAATACATTGTTTCCTTTAGATACTGAATTTAAAATACATTCTTGTACAAGGTTACTATCTTGGTACTCATCAATTGCAATTTCTTCATATTTTTCTTGATACCTTTTTGCTACTTCTGATGGAACCATTTTTCCATTTTCTTCTTTTAGCAAAATTTTTAGTGCAAAGTGTTCAATATTATGGAAATCCACAATATTTTTATCTCTTTTGCGCTTTGAAAATTCTTCCTCAAATTCAAATATTTTATTTTTTAATTTGAATAGAATATCATACATATCATATATGTCTTTATTTGCTTGATTAGAGTCACAAATTAAGATTTTGTCTAATATTTTTTGCAATTTTTTCTTTACATCGTCTCTTATTTGTTTTGCTTCATCTTTTTTTTCAGAATCTATTTTTTGCCTTGGCCAAGCTACAAATTTTATAGTTTGATTTATATTATATGCTTTATCCCAGCTATCTAAATTGTTTTTCAAGCCTTCTAACATATCTATATCATTTCTTATTGTCTGCCAAAACTTTATTAAGTCTGGTTCACAAGAAAGGCTTTTTGATACTTCCTCTAAGGCTGTTAGAGCATCTACTACCTCTTCTTCTACTTGTTTTAATAATTCTTTTCCCCATATCGTGTTTGCAAAATCTTGTTTTAAGTTGTCTTCTAGATTGCTTTCATTTCCTGTTAAGTTAAACATCTCAATCTTTTCTGTTAGCCATTTTTCTGGGAAAGGATTACTTTGTATATAGTTTTCTATTTTTAATATAAGGTCTTTTAATGGTGTGTCGTCTCTGTAACTTGTATATGTATTAATTAGTTTTAGAAAATCTTCGTTTTCTTCTTCGTAATTTTTTTCGAAAATATCTTCTATTACTTCTTGTTTTAGAAGTTCTATTTCAGTTGTGTCTGCTATTCTAAAGTTTGGTGATAAGTTTTCTAGTTCATAAAAGTTGTTTCTTACTACTTCTAAACAAAAAGAGTCTATTGTACAAATACTTGCTTTATTTAGCAAAGTTACTTGTCTTTGCAAACTTTCGTCTTCCGGATCTTCTTCTAATTTTTTGTATATCGCATCTAAAACTCTTTCTCTCATTTCAGAAGCGGCTGCATTTGTAAATGTTACTACTAATAATTTGTCTATATCTATTTTATCGTTTATAATCTTTTGAATCATTCTTTCAACTAAAACAGCCGTCTTTCCACTTCCGGCAGCAGCTGCTACTAGTATGTTAGATCCTTTTTCATATATTGCTTGTTCTTGTTCTTTTGTCCACTTTACACTTCCCATTTTTTGCTCCTTTTTTTGAATGTCATAATATTTTAATATGTTTTTTATATATTTTATTTTATAAATTATTTCTTACTTTCGTTATTTTATCATGGCTTATTTTTTTTAGCAATACTAAGACACATCGAAAAAAAAAGAAAAAGAAGTTATTAAATTATATTATAACTTCCTTTTCTTCTATTACCTATTCCTCTATCTTTTTTAATAGAGAAATAAATTTCTCTACACCTATTTGCGGGTCTGCTGTTAAAATTATTTCATAGATTTTTAAACACGCTTTAACTCTTTGATTTTTTAGTCCTTTTAGTCTTCTTTTTGCTTCATATTCATCATAGCTTAAATCATATAAAGCTGCTATTAGTCTAAAATTTTCTGCACTAGTTAATGTAGTTTCTTCTTTCAAAATTTCACGAATTCTGTTTACTAACATTCGATAAAAAGACTCTATGTCGTCTCTAGAGTCATTTTCTCTACAACAAAATAGCTGTCCGCGTATCAAGCGGCATCCGTTTACATAATCCCACAAATAGTTTAGTTGATTTGAGGTATTGTCGGTGTAGCTTTTTTGGATTTTTCCAATCGCTGTTTCTACTCTTTTTTCTAAATTTTTCATTTGTTTTTACCTATGGCCACTATAACCCTAGTAGCCTTCCTTTCTATTTTTTATGTTAATATTATATCATTTTTTTCAAATTTTTTCAATTTTACAGTTTAACTATTTTAGTTATTAAAAAATTATTTATTAATAAATTATTAATTTATATTTTCTTTTCTAGACTTCCTAAGAACCTTGTGGTAAAATCTATCTTAAGTTAAGAGGTGTTACTTAAATGAAAGAAAATATAAAAAGATATAACCCTGATATAAAAAAAGGATTAAGTAATCAGGAAATTGAAAGTCGTATAAGAGAAAAACTAGTCAATTACGATACAACTGTCCCAACTAAAAGTATTAAACGCATTTTATATGAAAATATTTTTACCTTGTTTAACTTTTTAAATTTACTACTTGGTATTGCTATTTTTTTAGTTGGATCTTATAAGAATATGCTATTTTTAGGAATTGTAATTATCAACACTTTAATTAGTACAATTCAAGAAATTCATTCTAAAAGAGTTGTAGATAAGCTTTCTGTTTTAGCACAATCTAAAGCAAGGGTCATTCGTAATGGCAAAAAATGTGGAATTTCAGTTTATGACCTAGTTCTAGATGATATTATAGAATTTAATACCGGAAATCAAGTGGCAACAGATAGTATTATACAAAGTGGCGAAGTTTTAGTTAATGAATCTTATATTACAGGTGAACCAAATAGTATTACAAAAAGACAAGGTGATATGATTTTATCTGGAAGTTTTATTGTAAGTGGCAAATGTTTTGCAAAAGTAGAACATATTGCTGAAGAAAACTATACTTCTAAAATTTCAAGTGATGCAAAATATATTAAAAAAGTAAAATCTGAAATTATGACTTCGTTACAAAAAATAATTCGTATTTTAACTTTTGCAATTATCCCTATTGGTATTGGTCTTTTTGTTAGCCAATTTTATATACAAAACCTTACATTTGAAGAAGCAGTTGTACAAACTGTCGCTGCAATGATCGGTATGATTCCAGAAGGGTTAGTTCTTCTAACTAGTACTGTTTTAGCAGTCAGTGTAATTCGTCTATCAAAGTCAAAAGTTTTAGTACAAGACCTTTATTGTATCGAAACATTAGCTAGAGTAGATACTTTATGTTTGGATAAAACGGGGACATTAACAGAAGGAATTATGGAAGTATCTGATGTTATTCCTTTTGAATCTTATTCAAAAGAAAATTTATCAAACATATTAGCTAACATTGGAAAATTTTCAGAAGATGAAAATGAAACTATTAAAGCAATTAGAAATCATTTTTCAAATATAACAGAAGAATTTACACCTCATAATAAAGTTGCTTTTTCTTCAGAGAAAAAATGGTCAGGAATCGATTTTGGAGAGAATAAGACATATATATTAGGCGCTCCTAGTTTTGTTTTAAAAGATCATCCAGAAATAGATGTAGAATGGATAAAAAAATATACAGCGGATTATAGAGTTCTACTAATTGCTGAGTCTTCTCTACCTTTTCTTGGAAAAGACTTACCAGAAAAAATCAAGCCTATTGGAATTGTTTTATTACTTGATAAAATTAGAAAAGATGCTAACAAAACTCTAAAATATTTTGCTAAACAAGGAGTCGATATAAAAATCATTTCTGGTGATGACCCTGTTACTGTTTCAAAAATTGCAAAAAGAGTTGGAGTAGAAAACTATAATAAATATATAGATATGACTAATGTAAAAGAAGAAGATTTAAACAATTTAGATAATTTAGGAAACTTAGTATCAGAATATTCTGTATTTGGTAGAGTTTCCCCTACATTAAAGAAATCTCTAGTTAAAGCTTTGCAAGCAAAACGGAAAAATTGTTGCTATGACTGGTGATGGTGTGAATGACGTTCTAGCTTTAAAAGAAGCAGATTGCAGTATTGCTATGGCAAATGGTAGTGATGCAACTAAAAATATTTCTCAATTGGTACTTTTAAATTCTGATTTTGCTTCTATTCCTAAAATAGTTGCAGAAGGAAGAAGAACAATTAATAACATCCAAAGGTCAGCATCGTTATTTTTAGTAAAAACTATATATTCAGTACTACTATCACTTTTAACACTAATCTCAAGCACAGAATATCCATTTATACCAATTCAACTTAGCTTAATTGGTGTTGTTACAATAGGTATTCCATCATTCTTACTTGCACTAGAACCAAATAATGAAAGAATTCACGGAAAATTTTTAAATAACGTAATAAAAAAAGCTCTACCTACCGGTATTCTTGTAGTATTATTTATTTGTATATGGACATTCCTTAGTCACAGATTTTCATTTATCCTAGAGGAAAGCCTATCTAGCTTGTGTGTTTTATCAACTGGATTTTGTGGCCTTGGATTAGTACTTTCAATGGTAAAAAAACGTAAAAGCGAAGAAAGTAAATTACCTTTTTCAATATATAGATTAGTTATCTTCCTTTCTATGACTGCATTGTTCATTTTAGGTTTAACCTATTTTGCTCCATTATTTAGCATTTCATTTGAACTTTAGGGACGTTCCTTAAAGTTCATTTTTTTATTATGTTCTTACGTTTAATAGTAATTATAAAAAAGTGAACTTTAAGGAACGTCCCTAAAGTTCACTTTTTTATTCTTCTTCTTCGTCAAATTGAGAATTATATAAATCAGCGTAGAATCCGCCTTTTGCTAATAAGGCGTCGTGTGTTCCTTGTTCTACTATATCTCCGTGATTCATAACTAAAATTAAGTCTGCATTTCTAATTGTTGATAGTCTATGTGCTATAATGAAGCTTGTTCTTCCCTTCATTAAGTTATCCATTGCTGATTGTATTTGTATTTCTGTTCTTGTGTCTATTGAGCTTGTTGCCTCGTCTAAAATTAGAATTTTTGGGTCTGCCAATATAACTCTTGCAATTGTTAATAGTTGTTTTTGACCTGCTGATATATTAGAAGATTCTTCATTTATTATAGAGTTATATCCGTTTGATAATGTTTTGATATAGTGGTGTACGTGTGCTGCTTTTGCTGCTTGTATTACTTCGTCATCTGTTGCTTCTTCGTTACCATATTTGATATTTTCTTTTACTGTTCCACCAAATAGCCATGTGTCTTGTAAAACCATTCCAAACATTTTACGAAGTTCTCCTCTTTCAAAGTCTTTAACATTATGGCCATCTACTTTGATAGCTCCTGATGTTACATCATAAAATCTCATCAATAGTTTTACCATTGTTGTTTTTCCTGCCCCTGTTGGTCCAACAATTGCTATTTTTTGTCCTTCTTTAATATGTGCATTGAAGTCGTTTATTATTGTTTTTTCTGGATCATATCCAAATTTAACATGTTCAAATTCTACGTTTCCTTTTAGTTTCTCGGTATCAATGTTTCCTTTTGCTGTATTTTCTTCTTCTGGCTCCTCTAGGAACTCAAAGATTCTTTCTGCGGCTGCTACCATTGATTGTAACATTGCAGATATTTGTGCTATTTGGTTTATTGGTTGTGTAAATTGCTTATTGTATTGTATAAAGCTTTGGATATTTCCTACTGTGATGGTTCCATTGGCTGCTAAATATCCTCCAGCTACCGCAACGCCAACATAACCTATGTTTGAAATGAAGTTTACTATTGGGTGCATTAATCCAGATAAAAATTGTGATTTCCATCCTGAACGATAAAGTTCATTGTTAGCTTTTTCAAATTCTTTCGTTACTTTTTCTTCAGCATTAAATACTTTTACAATATTTAATCCTCCATATATTTCTTCGACTTGACCATTTACGTGTCCTAAGTAATCTTGTTGTTTTTGGAAATATTTTTGTGATTTTCCTACAATAAATTTTACAATAATTCCTGCTACTGGTAGAATAATTAGTGATATTATTGTCATTTGCCAACTTATAGAGAACATCATTATTAATATTCCAACTATTGTACAAACTGCTGTAATTATGTGTGTAATACTTTGGTTTAGGTTCATACTTAGTGTATCTATGTCGTTTGTGATAACTGATAATACCTCACCATTTGTTCTTTTATCAAAGTATTTCATTGGTAATTTGTTAATTTTTGCAACGATATCATTTCTTAATTTATATGTTAATTTTTGTGCAACACTTGTCATAGTAAATCCTTGAACGAAAGAGAATAATGCACTTACCACATATAAAACTATTAAGCTTATTGCAATACTTCCTATTTTTCCAAAGTCTATTCCGTTTCCTCCAGACATTTTGCTTATTATACCATTAAATATTTCTGTTGTTGCATTTCCAAGTATCTTAGGTCCTACAATTGTAAATATTGTACTTCCTATTGCAAATATAATAACTACTATTAATGCTATTGTGTATTTTGATAAATAACCTTTAATTAATTTTTTTGTTGTCTTTTTAAAATCTTTTGGCTTTGCGTGTGCTGTAGCTCCTGCTCCTCCACGCATTCCTCCCATTGGTCCTGGCATATTATTCTCCTCCTTTCTTTCCTAATTCTTCTTCTGACAATTGTGATAATGCAATTTGTCTGTATGTTTCGTTATTTTCTAATAATTCTTCGTGTGTTCCTATTCCTACAACGTTACCTTCTTCTAACACTACTATTTTTTCTGCATTCATAATTGTACTTATTCTTTGTGCCACTATAATAACAGTTTTATCCTTTGTTTTTTCTGATAAAGCTTCTCTTAAAGCACTATCTGTTTTGAAATCTAGTGCTGAGAAACTATCGTCAAACACAAATATTTCTGGATCTTTTGCTATTGCTCTTGCTATTGATAAACGTTGTTTTTGCCCTCCTGAAACGTTGCTTCCTCCTTGTGCTATTTCATCTTGGTATTTCTTTTCTTTTCCTTCTATAAATTCTGTTGCCTGAGCAATTCGTGCTGCTTCTTCCATTTTCTTATCTTCCATATTATCGTCTGAATATTTAATATTTGATTCAATTGTTCCTGAGAATAGTACTCCTTTTTGTGGAACAAATCCAATAATATCTCTTAAGTCTTTTAATTTGACGTCTTTTACATTGACACCATCAATTAAAAGTTCTCCTCCTGTTACATCATAGAATCTTGGAAGTAAGTTTACAACTGTGGATTTACCACTACCAGTACTTCCAATTAATGCTGTTGTTTCTCCTGGTTTCGCAGTAAAATTGATATCAGATAAAATTTCTGTATCTGCATCAGGATATCTAAATGATACATTCTTAAATTCAACTAATCCTTTTTTTTCTGGATTGAATTTTTTAATTTCTGAATCTGGTTTATCTTTTATACTAGATTCTGTGTCTAATACTTCGTTTATACGTCTTGCTGATACTGATGCTCTTGGTAGCATTATAGAAATCATAGAAATCATTAAGAATGCTAAAACTATTTGCATTGTATATTGGATAAATGCCATCATATCTCCAACTTGCATTGCTCCTTGATCTACATTGTGTCCTCCAACCCATACGATTAAAACCATTATACAGTTCATAACCAACATAAGTAAAGGCATCATCATTGACATAGCACGGTTAACAAAAACATTAGCTTTCATTAAGTCTTTGTTTGCTATCTCGAATCTTCCTTCTTCTTTTTTCTCTTTGTGGAAGGCTCTAATAACTGGAAGTCCAGTTAATATTTCTCTTGACACTTGGTTTAGTTTGTCTATTAAGTCTTGTAATTTTCTGAATTTTGGCATAACAATAATAAATAATGTTCCTACAATAAATAGAATTGCTAATATTGCAACTCCTACAATCCAAGCCATTTGATTGTTACTATGTGCTAATACTTTTAAAAATCCTCCTATACCAATAATTGGTGCATATACAACAACTCTAAATAACATTGTAATTAATTGTTGAATTTGTTGGATATCGTTTGTACTACGTGTAATTAAAGATGCTGTTGAAAATTCTCTTAGTTCTTTGCTTGAATATCCTATTACTTTTTTGAAAACTTTGTCTCTTAAAGTTTTTCCTAATTTTGCTGCTACTCTAGAAGATAATAACATAATTGTAACTGCTGATATCATACTAACTAGAGCAACGCCTAACATCTGTAAACCAGATAATAAAATATAATCATTTTGTATTTTATTAGTGTCTACTCCTATTTCTGCATAAAGTTCTTTCACTGAAGCAACTGCTGCTTGCTCTTTAATGGTTGGTTCTAAATTATCAATATATTTTGTAAATTCTCCCACCATTAAATCTCTTTGTTCTTCTGGTAAACTTTGAATTATTTCCATTAAAGACATATTCTCTATGTAAGCTTTTTGTTCTTCAGGCATATTTGCTGTCATTTTCTCTTTTATTTTATTTGCTGTTTCTTCATTTTTTAGTGTTGTTATTTCCATTAGAGAATCAGCCATAATCCCAGAAAGTTCTTGTTCCTTTTCTTCTTTTATTTCATTTAAAACATAAATTGTATTTGGCTCTACCTTATAATCTTTTCCGAAATATTTCTTAATTATCTTTTCTTGGTGATCATCTAGCGTATCTCCTACTAAAGTATATTCATTAATAATTTCGTCATCTTTATCAGAGAACATCAAAATTGATTGCATATTATCATATGAGATAACTTTAGGTACAGCTGTTTCAATTCCTCCTGCTTGAATACCAGTGTTAACTATTTTTGAAGTGTAATCTGGTAAAGCTAGGTCTGCTGCTGCTTGTAGGCATAGTAAAATTACAATTACTACAACTGACCAAAATGATTTTTTTAAGTTTTTTAATACTTTTAACATTTTTTCCTCCTTTTTTTCGTAAAATAATAACACCATATCATTATATGTGACACGGTGTCATTTTGTCAATAGCTTTAATGTGAATTTCTTGTGAAATTACATCTTCCTAAATACTCCTGCAACTTTTCCTAAAATTTCACAATTTGGTACAATAATTGGATCCATTGTACTATTTTCTGGTTGAAGTCTTATATGGTCTTTTTCTTTATAGAATGTTTTTACTGTTGCTTCTTCTCCGATTAAGGCTACTACTATTTCTCCATTATTAGCTGTATTTTGTTTTTTTACTAATATGTAGTCGCCATCTAGTATTCCAGCTTCTATCATACTTTCTCCTCTTACTGTTAGCATAAAGCTTTCTGAATTTCCAACAAAGTCTACTGGAATTGGGAAAGTATCTGTAACGTTTTCTACAGCTAGTATTGGTTCTCCAGCAGTTATTTTTCCTATTATAGGAACTTCTACTAATTCTTTTTGTGTATAGAAGTCTTTGCTAGATGTTTTCTTTGGCTCCCCTGAACCACCTTTTAACAAACGTAATGTTCTACCTTTTTTATCTTGTTTTTTTATGTATCCTTTTTCTTCTAATTTTGCTAGGTATCCATGTACTGTCGCTGTTGAACTTAAACCAACAGCTTTTCCTATCTCTCTTACTGATGGTGGATATCCATGTGTCATAATTTGTTTTTCAATAAATCTTAATATTGATTTTTCTCTTCTATTTAATTCTGGTTTTTTTCTTGGCATATTATCACTCCCATTTTTCATTTGTCCCATAATATCATACAAACAAAAAAATGTCAAACATATTTTTGATTTTTTTGTTTTTTATTTGCAATAAAATTAATCTCATTGTATAATTGTTAAAAGTCAAACAGAAAGGATTTTTTTATGGATACTTATTTAGATTTTAGAAATAATATAGATGAAGTAAAATTAAAAGAAATATCTACTTCAATTAGGGATGGCAAAATAGCTATATTTCCAACAGAAACTGTTTATGGAATTGGAACAAATGCTTTAAATTCAAATTCTGTAAAAAAAATTTACGAAATTAAAGGTAGAGATTTTAAAAATCCTATTAACTTATTAGTTTCTAATATTCAGATGGTAGAAACTATTGCAAAAAACATTACAAGTTTAGAATATAAATTAATGGAATCTTTTTTTCCAGGTCCCTTTACTCTTATTTTAGAAAAAACAACTAATGTGCCAAATGAAGTAACAGCAGGAAGCAATACTGTTGGCGTTCGCATTCCAAGTAATGAAATTGCAAAAAAATTAGTTGAATTTGCAGGTGTTCCACTTGCTACACCTAGTGCTAATATTTCTGGAAAACCTAGTGCTACTAGTGTTGAAGATATTATAAATGACTTTTCTAATAAAGTCGACTTCATAATTAATGGTGGGAAATGTAATTTTGGCCTTGAATCAACTATTGTAAGAGTTATTGATAAAATACCTCATATTTTAAGACCTGGCATAATTACAGCTGAAGAAATAAAAAAAGTAGCTGGCAATGTTATAATTGAAAATAAGAATTTACCTAGTAGCCAGTTAAAACATTATCAAATTAATTCTCCATCTATTATGGTTTTTAGCAATAATAGAAAAAAGATGATTGATAAAATAACTTCTATTGCAAATGACACTAATAATCCAATTATTTTAAGCTTTTCTGAAGATACACATTACTATCACACATTTAATGTGATAGATATGGGTTCTAAAAATAATTTAGAAAATGTTTCAAAAAACCTATTTACTAATTTAAGAAAAGCTGAAAACACTTCCCCTTCTCTTATTATTATAGAAGGAATTATTGAGGATAATTTAGGCCTTGCAATAAAAAATCGTCTGCTAAATGTATGTAATAATAATTATATAGAAGTTTAAAAGCTGAGTTGTTTTAAATCAGCTTTTTTTGTTAATATAAAATTGTTTTTTCCTATTCAACTAAAAACAATCTTGCATAGAAAAATTGTGTAGCAATTTTTCATATCGACAAATTTTTATGCTTTTTCAAGAAGTAAAATGAAAATAGAAAAATAAAAAGTAGAGAAAAATTCTCGAAGAAGCGATATTTGTCCAACTTCGCATAATATAAGACATATTTAATTTTCATTAATTGCTTCTATAATTTCTATTCCTGTCATTTCGCAAGGAATGTTTATTCTTTTAACATAGTCTTTATTGAAAGTCTTGAAGTTATTCATCCCAATATCATAAATTTGCATATCAACTCCATTATTTTTTAAAGTTCTAACTGTTTCGTTTGTGTATGCTCCATATGGATATGCAAATACCTTTAGTTCTTGTTTTCCTAAATTCTTTTCAATTAATTTATATGATTCTATAACATCGTCCCTTAGTTCTCTAACAGGAACTCTATCATAAAAAATGTGTCTTTTGCTGTGACTAAATATTTCTACTAGACCACTATTTTGCATCTCTTTACATTCATTCCAGCCCAAATACTTGATTCCCTCTATTTCTTTACCTATATTATCTGTAACTATAAAAATAGAAGCTTTTACGTTGTATTTTTTTAGGATAGGATAAATATATTCATAATTGCTGTAATATCCATCGTCAAAAGTTATTAAAATAGGTTTTTCAGGAAGTTCTGATTTTCCTTCATTTACATTATTTAAATCCTCCATTGATAATATTGTATATCCATTTTCAAGAAGAGTTTTTACGTTTTCTTCAAAGCTTTGAGGAGTATTTATATAATTAAAATTATCACTATCAAACTCTGGAACTGTAGTTACAAAATTGTGATAAAGTAATATTGGAATTTTTACATCTGTTCTTTTTTCTTTTTGATGTTTACTATAAAAACAAAATCCAACTACAACTAATAGTATTATTAATATTAAAAATTCAATTCGTACCATTTTTTTCTTATGCATTATAATCCCCCCTTTTCTATTATATTTTTCATATATCATTTTCGACACTTTTTTCTATTTTGCACCATTTTTTTTAAGCCTCATATGATGTATTATGGGGGGATTATATGTTTTTAATATCAGTTGGATTAGCATTGTTGTATTTTATATGTGCTATTTTTATAAATATCAGTTGGATTATTGATATAGCTTGTTATTTTGGATATTTTTTAGCAATATATCTTGTAACTTTTATAGCATTAATTCCTGGATTCAACTTTGTATTTATGTTTATTAGCTTGTTATTGCAAAAAGCAAAAGAAAAAAAATCTTGTATTAAAGAAGAAGATGTCACTGTTTTAATACCAATGTATAATTCAGAAAAGTATATAAAAGAAACAATAAAATCAATTATGAAACAGAAATATAGCGGAAATATATATATTAATATTCTCGACGATGGTTCAGAAGACGGTTCTTATGAATTAGTAAATTCTCTTGATTTGGGCTCTAACGTAAACCTTATAAAATCTAATCACGTTGGAAAAGCTTTGGCACTAAATAAATGTTTAGAATATATAAAAACAGACTATACAATTACTGTAGATAGTGATACTGTACTTCATCCATTAGCAATACGAAATATTATGAAAAAATTATTAAACTCCGATAAAAACACAGCTGCTACTGCAGGATGTTTATTTGTTAGAAACTCTAAGAAAAGCTTTATTACAAAAGTACAAGAATGGGATTACACTTTAGGAATATTTGGAATAAAACTAATTCAAGGTGGATATAACTCGACTTTAGTTGCACAAGGCTCTTTTAGTGCATATAAAACAAATTTATTAAAAGAAATTGGTGGATGGCAAAATTGTGTAGGCGAAGATATTGTTTTAACTTGGCAATTATTAAGTAAAGGATATAGAACTAACTTTGCACAAGATGCAATTGCATTTACAGAACTTCCTGAAACTTTTGCTAAATTAGGTAAACAAAGAACTAGATGGGCTAGAGGAATGATTGAAGCTTTTAAAAATGTAAATGTATTTACTTCTAAAAAATTAAACAAAAAATCTAAATTTTTAATGTGTTTAGATATATTTTTTCCATTTATAGATTTAGCACTTCTTATATTTGTACCACTTGGATTGATACTTTTGGCTTTAGGAAATCCTTTACTAATTAGCTGGATTTCTTTAATAGTTCTTGTTTTAGGAATGGCACTTTGTTTATTAATTGAAATTAAGAGAAAAAACACTTTAAAAAGTGTAGATTGTAAATTAGACAAAAGGAGTTTTTTAGCCTTTATTGTTTATATTTTACTATATGCATTTATTTTAGCACCTTATTGTTTAATTGGTTATATTTCTGAATTGATAAATTCAAAAAAAGAATGGTAAATTATAAAGAGGGACCATTAAGGATACCCTCTTCATTTTAAATTTTATAGTTATCATCTCAACTACAATTATTATTCATAAATTTAATGCTATACTTTTTTTTAAACTTTCTAATGCAATTTTTCTTGCACTTATCTTGTTTTTCTCCTCTTCTGAAATTTGAGCTAGAGTTTTTCCATTTTCTAATTCAAATATTTCATCAAATCCAAATCCATTTTCTCCTCTAACATCTTCTGCTACATAACCATCTATCTTTCCAACTTCACAAATTGTTTCTTTACCATCTGATAAAGCTATTGCGGTAATAAAGCTTATTTTTCTTTTGTCTTTAGGAACTCCTTTCATTTTTTCTATTATTGCTATGTTTCTTTCTCTATCTGTTCCTTTATTCCATCTTTTAGTAAAGACTCCTGGAAAACCATCTAAGTATTCTATTTCTATTCCTGAATCATCAGCAATACACAATTTTCCATTAAGTGTTTTAGCAATTGTTTCTGCCTTTTTTATAGCATTTCCTTCAAATGTTTCTTTGTCTTCTTCAACATCTATATCTATTCCAAGTTCTTCCATTGAAATCACTTTATAATTTTTTAATATTTCTTTTGCTTCTTTTATCTTTTCCTTGTTGTTTGATGCAATAACTATTTCTTCCATTTTAATTTTCCTTTCGGTTCTATATTTATATTAATTCTAAATTTGCTTGTCTTTTTATTTTATTTGTTGTAGTTTTTATTAATGGTTCTTCTGAAATTGTGATTCCTCTTATTGCTTTATATTTTGGCATTATTTTATTTACTTCTTTAATTTTATCAGCTAAAACTTTATAAATTTCATCATCAGTTTCTGCTTTATATGCTTCTTTCATTATTTCTCTATCAAATATGATTTTTACATTTATTTTGATGTTTTCTTTATCGTCAGATTGTTGTTTTCCAAAAATGAATGATTCTTTTACTCCTTCTATTTTATTTACTAAACTCTCCATTTCTTCTGGGAATATGTTTTTACCATTTTTTAAAACAATTACATTTTTCTTTCTTCCACAAATAAATATATATCCATCTTCATCTATTTTTGCTAAATCTCCTGTATAGAACCATCCGTCCTTCAAAACTTCTTTTGTTGCTTTTTCATCTTCATAATATCCAATCATTATATTTGGTCCTTTTACAACAAGTTCACCCATTCCTTCTTCATTTGCATCTTCTATTTTTGCTTTTACATTTGGAAGTGCTTTTCCAATTGAACCTACTCTAAAGTTCTCATTTGTTTCTACACCTATTACTGGAGATGTTTCTGTTAAGCCATATCCTTGGCATAAATTAATTCCCCATTTTCTAAAATCTTCTTCAACATCTTTGTCTAATGCTGCTGCACCACTTATAAATAGTCTTATTTGTCCTCCAAATATATTATGGATATCTTTAAATATTTCTTTTTTTTCTTCCATTGTTTTGTCTTTATTAGCTTCCATAAGTTTTTGTACTGCTTCAAGTTTTCCTTGTTTTTCAAGAGTTTTTATTATGTTTTTGTGCATATTTTCATATATTGCTGGGACAAAAGATGCAAATGTTATTTTGTATTCATTTAAGTTTTCTACTATATGCCTTATTCCTTCACAAAATGCTCTTTCAGCACCTAAATACAATGAGAATAGCATACCTACTGTACATTCAAATACGTGATGTAATGGTAGAAATGATAATATTCTATCTTTTGAATCCACATCTAAAACTGATGAACAATCCATTAAATTAGAAACCATATTTTTATGCGAAAGTGCTACTACTTTTGATTTTGAAGTTGTTCCTGAAGTAAATAGCATTATACTCATTTCTTCTGGATTTATTTTTGCCTCTATAAATTCTCTGTTTCCGGCTTCAACTAATTCTTTTCCTTTTTCTATTAATTCTTTTTGTGAATAGATTCCTTCTGTATGAATGTCTGAATCCATAGAAATTAAATGTTTTAGTTTATTTTTCTCATTATATTTTATTTTTTCAATTGCTTCTTCATATTTTTTAGAATAAAATATTGCCTCAACTTCTGATCTTTTTATTAATTCTTCTAATTCATTTGTTGGCAAAGATTTGTCTAATGGAACTACTATTCCTGTACCACAAACTATTGATAAATATGCAAGCTCCCATTCATATCTATTTTCACCTATAACAGCTATTCTTTTATTTTTTAGTCCTAAACTGATTAAAGCTGTTCCTAAATAATTAATCATTTCTCTTATTTCTTTATGAGTATAAACTTTATATTCTCCATGTTCAGTTTTTATTTTATATCCTGGTCTTTCCCCGTATAATTTTCCTGTCTTATCTAACATATCTTTTAAATCTGTTACTTCTAAAATATCTTTTTTCATCTTTTTGTTTCCTCCATATATTTTGTACTTTTATGTTTTTAACTATAACATATTAATATAGATATTAGAAAATGTCAATTGAACTTTTTGGTCGGTACTTAGGGGGATTAATTTTTTTCCAACAATACATATTCATATTTATCTTCTATTAAGTCTTTTACATAATTTTGTGTTACTTTCCCATCTCTTGCTAATGCACCTATGCTTGGCAATTTATTTTTTCTTAATTCTTTTATTATGGCATATACCATAGCTTTTCCTAATCCTCTGTGTTTTTGATCAACTCCCATATACAACATAACATATCCTTTTGGCTTCTTTTTGTCTTTTAATATTTTTATTAAATTAAACAAGTTTATATTATAAACTACATTTTGATAATTTGGTATACTAATAAAGAAACCAACCATTTTGTTATTATAGTATGCTAATTTTATCATATTTGGATCTATAATTTTTTTATAATTTTTGAAAATATTAATAAAATCTTCTTCTGATAGATTTTTATACACTGGGAAGTCCTCATATAATTTTGTAATTAAATGATATACATCTTTTAAATTTTTTTCAAATTTATTCATATTTAGACTTTCAATTTTGTATCCTTTTTTTATAAATTCATTATATCTATCAAGATATTTGTTGTTTTCATAGTCATAATCAATACTTTTATATATACTAGATGTATAATGTTCTATAACTTTATAATCATTATCTAAAAACATTTTTAGATAATATTCTTTATTATACGGTTCTCCTGTATATGTTTTTTTATCAAACATATTTATTTTTAACCTATATTTTAACCAGAATGATGCATCTACTGGTCCAACAATTTTTTCATATTTGTTTTCCTTTGCAAATTTTTGTGCAATATCAAACAAATATCTAGCTACTTCATCATCATTTATGCACTCAAAAAAACCTATATATGCAGTTGTATCGTTTGGATATACTGTAAATGCAAATCTTCCAACAACCTCTCTATCTTGATATATCAAAAATTTATATAACTTAAAATATTTGTTAAGTGGATGACTTTCTTCTAAAATTTGTTTAATTTCTTTTGAATTTTCAGTGTTATCTTTTTTGTATAATTTTTTTGGTAAACTAATAAAGTCTTTTATATATTTCTTTTCTAAATTAAATTGTACATAATTCATCTTTTTCATTTTTTCGCTTTTCACCACTTTTTCGAATAATTTTTATAATTCCTGTTGTACCATCCATTTCAATTTCATCTCCACTTTTTATTGTGTTTAATAATTTGTTAACTCCAACAATTGAAGGAATCTTAAGTTCTCTTGATATTATTGCTGTATGTGATAATAGTGAACCTTTTTCAGATATTATTCCTTTAGCAGTAGAAAGTAAAAATACCCAGCCCGGATCAGTCATTTTTGTTATTAAAATTTTATTTTTAACATCTTTTACTTCGTTTACATTTGTTATTACTAGGGCTTCTCCTCTAACTTTTCCATTTGAACAAGGAATTCCTCTTAATTCATCTTCATTATTATAAAATTTATTCATATTTATGTTAGTATGATGTTTGTCAAATTCATTATCCATAAATATAATTCTTGTATATGCTGGTAAACATTCAAATAATTTATAGTCTTCTTTTCTCCTATTGATAACATCTATCATATTTTCTTTAAAGTTAATTAAATATTTTATTTCTTCTAAACTTAAATAAAATATATCTCTCTCATTTTTTATTATTCCTTGCATCTTATAAATTTGGCCTAATCTTAATAGCATACTTCTAACCATTCCAAATATTCTGCTTCTATTTAATCTTGATATTTCTCTATTTTTAATTCCCATCATACATTTTTTTATTATATGTCTTGTTATGAAATCTTCTTTTATGTTAATTCTTCTGTCATTAGAATCTAGATTTATATACATTTGCCTTAGTTTGTCCATATCTGCTCTATACTCTTGAATTCTATTTTCTAGTAATTCTGGATTTGTTCTAAATGTTAAACTTTCTAATTTTAATTCTTCTAAATTTCTGTCTCCATATTTTTCTATATATTGCTTATATTTTTCATTGTATTCATCATTTGAAATTGTATCTTTTTCATATGCTAATTTAATGATTTCCTTTATTGGTTTTACACTTTCTATATTAGTTATACCAGAAATATATGTATTTGCTTTTTCTTCATAATTCTTGTATTTTTTCTTTAATCTACTTTTTAATAAATATGTATATATAAATGTATAGATATCATTAAGTAATGTTATGTCCCAGCAAGAAAGTAGTTTTTTTTCTATTTCATTATATAGTTTTAACACATTTTCTTCATTCATAGAATTATTAAATCTTTTATAAAATTCTTTATTTACTTCTATAAATTTTTTATTTAGTTTTTTCATATTTTTTTGTGTATTTAGTATTTCATAAAAAGAATTACAATATGTCATAAATCTTCTAAATAAAGATAAATTTACACTCTTATTATCATATGTTTTATTTTTTACTCCAAGCATTTCTTGCCAAATTGGAATTATTTTTTTATTAAATGGTAAAAATTTTATAAGTGTATACCAGTTACTTATTTTATAATATATTCTACCATTAGCTGACCCTACCATATTTTTAAATATTTCTTTATGTTTTGATAATTCTTTTTCATTTTTTAATATTCTTCTACTTACAGCTTCGAATATGCCAGAATAAATTGATTTAACAAAAGAAATAGTTAATGGTAGACTTACTCCTGGATAACTCTCGACAATATTACTATTATCTAAAATTAATGGCTTTGTATCTGATATCGTCGTTATGTATCTTGCTTGCATTATATATATTGTTTTATCTATAATTCCAAATTCGATATCTAAATATTTTCCTAATATGTGTGTTATTTTTTGAGATATAGTAATTAATTTTTCAATCATTTTTTTGTCTAAATAGTCATTTTTACCTTCAAAATAATACACATTATCATTAAGGTTATAATAATAGCTTGTAGTTTTTATTTTATCAGAAACAATTTTTTCTCCTAGTCCTTTTCCTACTACAATAACACTTTCATTTAATATTCCTTGTGGATTGGCAGTAAAAATTATGCCTGAATATTCTGATTGTACCATTTCTTGTATAATTACATTCATTTTAATATCTTTTATATCAATCTTTTTTTTTAATATATAATCTAAAATATTTTCGTTGTACAAAGATTTAAAACATTCAACTATTTTATTATTCAACTCACCTGGTGATACATTTAAATATGTATCAAATTGGCCAGCAAAACTATTATTTTTTTCATCTTCAACATTTGAAGATGATCTAACAGCATATTTTTCACATTCCAAATTTATTGCAAAATTTTTATTAATATTATTTTCGATATATTCTTTTAGTAAATTGCTTACTTCTTTATTGGATTTATTTATGTTATTATGTACTATTTGTATTATTCCTTCACTGTTATGTATGGCATCTTCAAATTTTATTATATTAAATTTTGCAACATTAAAACCATTTTCTTTTAATTTAACTAAATTATCAAACTTACTTCCAAACATTATATTTTACCTATTAAAAGATATAGTGCAACAGTTAAAAGCATTGTAGTTTCTTGCAAATACGTATATCTTTCTACCTTACTAACAATTTTATATTTCTCTGGATCTTTTATAAATTCAATAAATTTATATGTCATCCAAGTTACTAGTAATATTAATACTAATACTGATATTTTATTTAAATTCCAGACTAAAATTATGTTTGTAATAATATCTACTATAGTAATTATCAATACAAATCTTGTTGCTTTTTTATATCCAAATAGTTTCGAATAAGTTACATATTCATTTTCATCCTTTGGAGCTTTAGTTTTTCTTGATACTTCCCATATTAGTGCTGGAAAATATAGTGTAAATAAAGCCATCACTGTCGTTAAAGAAAGTGCAGGAATATAATATTTTATACATGTAAAAGATATAATATATAGGTTTATAAACATTTGAACCGGATTATGAGTTATTAGTGCTAGTGGAAGACTTGGTTGTATTTTGCTTTTTTGAAAAAACCATTTACTCATTAAATAACCATAACCATATAGTATTATAAAAAATAATAAGTTGTTCATATAAATTATATTTAATATTATTGTTATAACTTCAACTATAATGCAAATAAATATAATATCCCTTTTCTTAACTCTTCCACTTGGTAAAGGTCTTTCCTTAAATAACTTTTTGTCTGTTTCATAATCTTTTAAATCATCTGCTATGCGAAGCCACATTAAAAATGAAAAAACTGTAAAAGCTCCAATAAATTCTTGAATGCCAATTTTAAAGTCAGTAATTCCGTTATTTAATAAAACTATAAAATATATTTCAAAAAAAACTATTCCTCCTAAGATTAATCTTGGAATAATTGGATACATTTCTCTAAAATAAATATGTAATCTTCTTAGCATATTAATTTACCTATTCTTTCTCCGTATTTTACTTTTGTTTCTATGTTCTTTTTACTATATTCAAGGATTTCATCGTCTATATCTATAATATTTTTTGTTATAATCACTATAGTTGATCCACCTAGTTCAAAATAACCTTTTTCTTCACCTTTAAAACATTTTTCTTTTTGATAATTATTTATCTTTCCAACTAATAAAGCACCGATTTCTATGCAAATTATATCGTCAAAATTTTTTGTTTTTATGTAAGTACAAGTTCGTGTATTTTGACTATATACTTTATGATTTTTTGAAATAGAACTAACTGTATGTAAACATCCTTTTATTTTTTTTACTTTTTTTATCTTTCCATCATCTACATAACAATATCTGTGATAGTCATCCATAGATAGTCTAAATACAAAACAATTTCCATCTTTATATTCGCTTAAATTTGTATCATCATCTAATAGTTCATTTAATGTATAGATACTTTGTTTAATTCTAATTTTTAAATCATTAGTTATTTTATAAACCATTAATTTTGAATCTGTTGGTGCAATTAAAACATTATTTGCTTTATTATAAGATGTATACTTTTTCTTTCTTATAAAAAATTTATTAAATGATTTGTAATTTTTTTCTTCAAAATCGTTAACATCAATGTTATATTTTTTTACAAATTTTTCAACTTTATTTTTACTCAAACAGGTTTTATTGTATAAAGCATTTATTTTTGAAAATATTGGATTAATAATTACTATTAAAAGAACTCGTCCCAATAAAGTATTATATAAAAAATTTAGATATTTTTCTCCATATTGTTCATCATTTTCAATATTTTTATTTTGTCTATTATATATTTTTTTCATAATCCTCCAAAATACATTATTAATACCACAATAGCAAGAATTGGGAATAATAAATAAGCAATTCCTCTTGGTTTAGAAATTTTAATATTTAATACATATAATACTGCTACAATTAATATTGCTAATGTATATATAAAATTAAATATATTAGGGTGTATTATATTTCTTAATAAATATAATATCGGAAATATCATTGCAGAATATGTTACGGGTAAACCAATGTAATATTTTACAGGTGTATTATTATCTTGAACCATTGTATTAAAGTATGCAAGGCGTGCTATTCCACAAATTGCAAATATTCCAATTACACTTATATGATACCATGAATTCATTTCTAACTTTAAAAATATAGTTATTGGCAAAACAATAAAATTTATTACATCAACCAATGAATCTAACTGTATACCAAAGTTTTTTTCCTCTTCATTTCTTTCACATTTTCTTGCAATAACACCATCAAATAAATCACATATTCCAGCAATTATTAAACATATCATTGCTAATTTAATACCATCTTCTATATAAAAACATATGTAAATTCCAAATATACTTATTAAAAGTCCTATGTAAGTTAGTATTACTGATTTATTCCATTTTCCAATAATCATATATTGTTTTCCCTTCTTTATGCTTGTTGCATTTTAAAGTATTTTTGTTTCTATATATTCTTTCTTATTTTAACAGAATATAAAATTAAGTTTATTAATGCATGTGTTAATGCACCTAAAGTAATATATCCTAAAAATTTTAAAATAGTCATATCTGTATAAAAACATAATATTATAGTTACTCCAATAATTGAGTCTAATTGGTCTATAAGATATGAAATCCAATTTTTCGTTTTTCCTGGTTCAATGTTTAATCTACGCTTTATAAAACTATTTGGTAATTCAAAAAATATATAAAATATTCCTAATAGCAATCCAATTATTAAATTTAATTTAAAAACATTTTCATTGTTTTCATATATAAGGTTATATTTGTTAAGTGGAGTATAGCTTAATATAATTTGGAAAATTGTTACTTGAATTATCATAGAACAAGCACCGATCCAAGTTTTATTATTACCAAAAATATTTTTTCCATTATCGATTGGTTTTCTATGATTTTTATAAAAATCTGTTTTTACAAAAATCATATTACCTATTCCACCTAATATAACTGGCATCAACGTTATATACATTTTTATCACATTAATCATAATAAAATAATTCCTTCACATATAAAGAATGCAATTCCACAAAATAATACTGTTGCTGCGCCAAAATCTTTTGCATTTTTCGCATAAATATTTTCTTTTGGTTCAAGCTTGTCTACAATATTTTCAATAGCTGTATTTATAGTCTCTGTAACATATACAAGAAGACATACAATTATAAATATTACCCATTCTATCTTATTACTTTTATTTAATATATTTAAAATAATAAATATTATTGTTATTCCAAAGTATATTCTAAAATTCCTTTCTTTACAAATTTTGTATATTCCAATAAAAGCATATTTAATACTTTCAAAAAAATTCTTTGTCTTATATTTTTTCATTTTCTCCTCTTTTATTTCTTATTTTTCTTAATACTGCTTCAATTCATAATAATTTTATATATGCAAATTTATTATAGCATAGATTTTAAAAAATTTGTATATTTTTTAGAAATTTGTCGAACGTTTTTTCATATATGATTTACTAATCATTTTTTAACACAAAAAAGATAGTATCAAAAACTTGATTTTACTACTATCTTTTTTCGATTTCTATTTTTTTATTTCTATATAATTTGATAGTTAAAAGTTAACCCCAAACTTTCTTACTTCTAGTTTATATATAAAGTAAGGCGACTACCATAGTCAGCGCCGTTGTAATTCGGATTGCTGTAGTAGCGGTTGCTAGGCGAATATGGGCCATAGTAAAAACCACCACGAAAAACTCTAACATCAGTGTTATTGGCCTCTAATGTCCATTCCATTAAATTTCCACCTAAATCTCTTATATTATTTATGCTATCATTACTATAACTACTACTTCCTGTTGTTGCTATCGATTTACTGTAATTTCCTCCTATATCTTTTGTTGTAATTTTATCTTTATCTACTCCATTACCATTTTTTACCCAATTAAGCATTGCATCATATTGACTTCCCCATATCATACTACTTTGTACTGAGCCTTCTTCTACTGTATAAGTACTTGATATGTTATATAGTCCATACCACATATTTGTTAATGTATTATTAGTTGCTGTTGGTATTACTCCTGCCCTTGATGTTGCTGTTCCGGATACTCCTGCATTTGCTTCTGTTGCTGTACTTAAACTTGTTTCATATCTTCCTATATAAAATCCTTTGTTTTTTGCTACACTTGTTGCCATTACTTTATAATCATTTTTTAAACTATTTAAGTCAAATAATCCATTATTATATTCTAAGTTATTATCATAATCAGTTCCCGTCCCATTACTATTTCCAGTTATGATATCTGGCTCTCTGAATCTGCTATTTGGTGTATATGTTGTATTTTCTGTTCCAAAAGCCTCTCCTTCATTTATAGCCCACAATTTTCCTACAATTTTTTCTGCTGTTTTATTATGATCTGGGTTTGTACATTTTAATATTCCATCTACTAATTGTAAGTTACAATTCCCTCCTGAAGTTTCACATTGTGACATTTTGTTTATGTCTTCTACTGGTATCCATACAAATTGGCTTCCTTTTTTACTGTTTTCCATATCGTCATTTTCTTTATCTGATATTACTAGTCCTGTGTCTTTTTCTCCTCCTACATAGTAAAATCCTTTTGGTATTGGCACTCCATTATGATATTCTTTTATGTTATTATTTTCATTCTTTACTATATTATCTATCAATGCATTTTGATCTTCTAAATCCACCTTTTCTTTTGCCTCTGCTTCTGCTGTTTTGTTTTTTGCATTTTGCGCTTGGGTTATTATACCATTCTTTCCTGTTAGCATCGCTATGCTTACTCCTGCTAAGATTAGAAGTACAATTATCGTTATTACTAACGCAATTAATGTTATTCCTTTACTTGTTCTTTTGTTTCTCATTTTTTAATTTCTCCCTTCATTTTTTTATTTATTTAATTTAATTTTAAAAACATTTTTAGACACAAAAAAGACAGCAATAAAAACCTATTTTTTAGGTTTTATTACTATCTTTTTTTCCTTTTCTATTTATTATTTTTATATTACTTATTTGGTTATAATGTTTATTTAAGATACTGCACTTTTGGTCATTAAAGTGTAGCTCTCTCTCTCTCTCTCTCTCTCTCTCTCTCTTACAGTACCAACGTTTCTAGCGTTTTGTTTTATCTTATGCATCTCTTACCTCTTTTATTTATTTTTCTACTTTCCAAGTATATATTATCTTGTTTTACTTTGCAATAGTTTTTATTAATTTTTTGAATTTAAATTAAGTTTAAGTCTCTTTTGCATATATGGTTGCTAATCATTTTTAACATAAAAAAGATATTTGTAAACTTTGTATATTGCTAGATATATTACATATCCAAGCATATAGATTCTTCTTCAATATCTTTATTCTTTACACTTACATTTTTAGATAGCATATTTGTCCAGTTTATTACTTTCTCTTCTGGCACATATAAATTGCTATCTAATCCTCTTCCCAATTCATTCTTTTTATTTGTTCCATGGTAATCGCTTCCTCCAGAAACAAATAATCCTTGTGTTGAACATATATCTAATAAGTATTTAGTTTGTTCTTTTGAAAAGGTTGGGTAGTAACATTCTATGCCGTCTATTTTGCCTGTTGCTAACAAATCTTGTAATATTCCTTTCGATCTATCTCCATATTGGAATATATGTGGTATAAAAACTTTTCCACCACTATTTTTAATTAACTTAATTGTGTCTTCAAATGATGGATATGCTTGAAAATCTACAAAAAATTTACTTGCTGGATTTGATAACCATCCTCTGTAAAACCCATCAGTTTTAGGATGTTCAATTACATCTTGGTTAAGTAGTTTCATATTATATTCAATGTTTTCCTTGTCGCTATTTAAAATTGAACGAATAAACCATGCTGGTTGAGTTGATAAACCATCATATTCTTCTTCTATTCCATCTTTAATAATAATTCCATTTCTTTTTAAAGTTTCTATAATCTTACTTAGGTAATTTTTGTTAATTTGTTCTTTTGGTTGATAAAATTGAGGTAAATTTTTTTTCATTTCCTCTATGGAAAATCCATAACCAAGTAGTTCAATTTCTCTTCCTCTGCAATGCGTTTTAAGTTCAATTCCAGGTACAATAACACCACTAAAAGAATTTCTATTTTCAGCTATTTCAGGATAAGCGTCAACACTTTCATGATCAGTTACCGAAATTCTTTTTAAGCCTAATTGTTCTGCTTCTGTTAATACTTCTGTTGGAGTTTTTGTTCCATCAGATTTTGTCGTATGTATATGTAAATCTACTACATTGTTAATCATATACTTTTCCTCCTATTTTTTTAATCATTTTATCGCATCGCTTATATTATGTCAAATGTCATCAAAATTCCATATATAACAGTATTTGTAACAGCAAAAATTAAGAATATAAAAAAGACCATAACAGTGTTATTATAATACTATTATAGTCTCTGTAATATAGATTATTTCGATTGTTTATTATATATTTTTTGTTATTTTATATATAATGCAACTCGAAAACCTCTATAGATATTACTACTAGAAGGATTAGAATTGCTACTGCTACGGCAGGAAGCCGGACATTCAGCTCCACCATTATTATAGTTTCCCCCTCTTACAACTCTTGTTCCACTATTTGTTGCCTCCATTGTCCACTCATACACATTTCCTGCCAAATCAAATATATTTTTTACAGCATATGCTTCATCTGACCCTGTCACTGTTGGAGCTGATTGTCCATAATAACCTTTATTTTCAGAATTTGCTACAAAACTTGTTAATAGTCCATTTTCCTTTTTATATTCTGGATCAATCCATTGCATTATTGCATCCCATTCTATACCATAAATTAATGTACTTGTTACTGATTTATATCCATTTTCGGAAGCGAATTCTTTAGATTTTTGTAATGCTCCTCCTGTTTCTACTGTCATATCATTGCTATTTGAAAAACCTATATAATTATATACTATGCTTCCTTGATTAATTACTATATCATCGCCAATTCCAGATGTTGATGTTCTTTCAGTATCACTTGTTGTTCCAGCCTCATATCTTCCGACATAGAATCGTTTATCATATTTTTTTGTATCTAATAGCTTATTATCTTTGTGATATTATATACTTATACATTTTTAATTTCTCTTCTATTATTTACCTTTTTAAAAATAGTATACATTTTTTAGTTTTTCTCAACAAAGATATTCACTTTAAAATAATACTTCTATTTTAAAGTAGCTAACAGTCTACTTTAAAAGTATACATTAAGCATTTTTATTTTGCAATATTTTTTTAAAATTTTTTAATTATGCTGTGTTGTTGTGTCAATGATGTGAAACAAAATTATATAAAAATTTAAGCTATATAATTAAATTGCACAATTAACCATAC
>CALXCC010000007.1 GCA_944386705.1 uncultured Clostridia bacterium
AGAAATTGGAAAAGCGGTAAGGGCAAGCTGTAGTTATCCTGTTGTATTTTCTCCCTGTAATTATAAAAATATAAAACTGATAGATGGGGGAATTAGGGAAAATGTGCCTTGGAAAGAATTAAAATTTTTAGGAGCAGAAAAAGTAGTAAGTATTGTTTTTGAAGAAAAAGAAGACAATAATTGTAATAAAAATTTAGTTGAAGTAGCAAGTAATTCAATAGGATTACTTTGCAAAGAACTTTCCTCATATGAAATGGAAGGTGCAGATTTTATTTTAAAATTAAAAAGTAAAAAAGTTGGCTTATTAGATATGAAACAAATTGATTTTTTATATAGCTTAGGTTATGAAGAAATGAAGAAAAATATTGGAAAAATAAAAAATATATAAAAAAGTATAATAATTAGTGCTTTTTAATTTTTAAGAATATATGTTAGGATTTCATAAATTTAAATTCTATAAAATATGTTACTTGTCCTTGTGTATTAAATTTTTATAAATAAAAACTCATAATGGCATAGCCACTATGAGTTATATGCGAAAAATCCTGAGAGCATCATAATAAAAAAAATTATGATGCTGAAGCAGATTACTGCTTCTACAAAATCTTTCTTGGTTTCCCAATCATCTTTATATAAAATGATTAAACCAAAAAAGATTATGATTAAAACTATGATTAAAAAATTAAAAGGATTTTTCATAAAAGTAATTAACCAGTTGATTATAGTGGAAAAAAACCACAATAGGGATAATTCCACTATGGCTATTATACCCATAATAGCCCCAAACATAATTGGATTTAATAATATAAAAATTATTAAAAATATAAATCCAAACATAAATAATTTTTTCATTTTGTTCTCCTTTCTTTCCAAAAGATTGGAGAACAATTTGCCCTCCAAATTTGGAAGGCAATAATGCCTATTTATGTATACTATTATAACATATAAAGGCAATTTTTTCAAGTATAGAAAAACCTCCCTAATGGGAGGTTTTATGTATTAATGTATTAATTAGAAGAAACAACTTCTTCTTTTTCTGTTTCTTTAGCATTTTCTTGGTCTAAAGCTTTTTTAGCATTTTGTTTTGCCTTTAAATTATCCTTTGCAACAGTCATAAGAAGCTTAATTCTATTTGTTTGGTTAGCTTCACTAGCTCCTGGGTCATAATCAACAGGAGAGATATTAGCTTCTGGATATTTGCTTCTAATTGTTTTAATAACACCTTTACCAACAACGTGGTTTGGTAAACAAGCAAATGGTTGTACACAAACTATATTTGGAATATCGTGTTCAATATATTCTATCATTTCAGCTGTTAAGAACCAGCCTTCACCAGTTTGGTTACCAATAGACAAAACATCTTTTACTTTATCTTCTAAGTGCCAAATATCACAAGGTGGTAAATAGTTTTTCTTAGAATTGGCTAAAGCAATTTTTACATCTTTTTCTAAGATATCAATTAATTTAATAGCTACTTTCATAATTTTAGAAGATGTTTTATTTGTATTTAACAATCTGTTAAATGTAATTTTATGTGTACACATAAATTTTGCAAATCCCATAAAGTCAGGTAGAATAACTTCTGCGCCTTCTTGTTCTAGAAGGTCTGCTACGTAGTTATTTCGGAAAGGATGGTATTTAATTAAAACTTCTCCAACAATACCAACTCTAGGTTTTTCTACTGATGTATCTAATTCAATTTTTTCAAAGTCGTTTACTATATCATAAATACTTTGCTTAAATTCTTTACTATTAGATTTTTCTAATAATTTTTTACATTTATCCATCCATTTATCAAATAAAGCTTTTGTTTCTCCTTTATGTACTTCGTAAGCTCTATTTTTTGTAAGCATTTTTTGTAGTAAATCTCCATAAACAACCATTTTTAATAGTTTTTCTACTAGAGGAACTGTTAGTTTAAATCCAGGCATTTTTTCCATACCAACGATGTTAAATGAAATAACAGGTATATTTTCAAATCCTGCATCTTTTAATGCTTTACGGATAAATCCAATATAATTTGTTGCTCTACATCCACCACCAGTTTGAGACATTATTAAAGCGGTTTTATTTAAGTCATATTTTCCAGATTGAAGAGCTTCTATCATTTGACCAGTAACTAATATAGATGGATAACAAGCATCGTTATTTACGTATTTTAATCCTGTTTCTACTGTTTTTGGAGTACATTCTCTTAATAATTCAACATTATATCCTGAAGAACGTACAGCAGCTTCTAATAGTTCAAAGTGGATTGGTGCCATTTGTGGAATTAAGATTGTATAGTCTTTTCTCATTTCTTTTGTAAAGATTTTTTTCTTAAGTCCATAATCACCACTTGCTTCTTCTTCCTTCTTTTCTTGCTCACGTTTTTTCATACTAGCAATCAAAGAACGAATACGTATACGAACAGCTCCTAAGTTGTTTACTTCGTCTATTTTTATTAATGTATACATTTTATCAAAGCTTGATAAGATTTCTTCTACTTGGTCTGTTGTAACAGCATCTACACCACAACCAAAAGAATTTAATTGTATTAATTCTAAGTTCTTATGTTTTCCAACAAAGTCTGCTGCAGCGTATAGTCTTGCGTGATATACCCATTGGTCTACAACTCTTAGAGGACGTTTTGCTTCTGTTTGGTTTGAGATACTATCTTCTGTTAAAACACATAGCCCTAACGATGTAATTAATGTATCTATACCGTGATTTATTTCTGGGTCTACGTGATAAGGTCTACCTGCTAAAACAATTCCTTTTAAGTTATTTTCTTCGATATATCTTACGGTTTCTGCACCTTTATCTCTAATATCTTTTTTACATTTTTGATATTCTGCTTCGGCTTTTTCGGCAGCTTCCATTAATTCAGCCTTTGTAAAGTTATATTCTTTGAATTCGTCTAGCTCTAATACTTTTTTAACAAGATTTTTCTTGTCTAAAGGTAAGAATGGATTTAAGAATTTCACTTCTGGATTTTTTAATCCTTCTACGTTATTTTTTAGAACTTCTGAATAAGATATAACAATTGGACAATTATAGTGATTATCTGCTTTTTCGTATTCTTTTCTAGAATATGGTATACAAGGATAGAATATTGTTTTTATTCCTTGTTCTAATAAGCTTTCAATATGACCATGAGAAAGTTTTGCTGGGTAGCAAACAGATTCTGATGGCATTGATTCCATTCCTTTTTCATAAGTAGCACGAGTACTTTTCTCAGAAAGAATAACTCTAAATCCTAAAGAAGTTAAGAATGTGAACCAGAATGGATAATCCTCATACATATTTAAAACTCTAGGGATTCCAACAGTTCCGACGTGTAGCAAATTGTTCTTCTAAAGGTTTATAATCAAATAATCTCTCGTATTTGTATTGTACTAAGTTAGGTAATTTTTTTGATTTTGTAACAATTCCAGCACCTTTTTCACAACGGTTACCAGATACGTGAATTTGACCATTACTAAATTTATTAATTGTTAATTTACAATGGTTTTCACAGTTGTTGCAACGAGTATGTGTTACTTTTATTTCTAATTTATCTAGTTCTTCTTCTTTCAGAATTGTAGATGTATATTCCATATCTAAATTAGATTCATATTGTTCTTTTGATAATAGTGCCATACCATATGCACCCATTAAACCTGCAATATCAGGTCTTACAACATTTTTACCAACAATAAGTTCAAATGCCCTTAAAACAGCGTCGTTGTAGAAAGTACCACCTTGTACAACAATATGATTTCCTAATGTTTCTACATCTCTTACTTTCATAACTTTTTGAATAGCATTTTTTATAACAGAATAAGAAAGGCCAGAAGAGATATCTCCTACGGAATATCCTTCTTTTTGTGCTTGCTTAATTTTTGAATTCATAAATACAGTACATCTTGAACCTAAGTCAACAGGTGTTTTAGACTTTATTGCTTCTTTTACGAATTCAGAAATTTCTATATTTAAGCTTTTTGCGAATGTTTCTATAAATGAACCACATCCAGAAGAACAAGCTTCATTTAGCATAATGTTATCAATTGATCCGTTTTTCATTCTGATGTATTTCATATCTTGCCCACCAATATCAACTATACTTGTAACTTTTGGTTCAAATTGTTTTGCAGCTGTATAGTGAGCAATTGTTTCTATTTCATTTAAATCTACATTTAATGCAGTTTGTATTAGTTTTTCTCCATAACCTGTAACACCGCTAAATCTAAGAATTGCTTTTTCAGGTAATACTTTATATAAATTACGAAGCATATTCATAACACTGTTTAAAGGATTTCCTTCATTGCTTCCATATAAAGAATAAAGTAAGTTTCCTTCGTTATCGATTAAAACTAATTTGGTTGTTGTTGAACCAGCATCAATACCTAGGAAACAGTCTCCTTCGAAGTTTTCAAGGTCTTTTTTGTTAACGGTATCTTTATTATGTCTTTCTTTAAATCTTTTATAATCTTCTTCACTTTTAAATAAAGGATCTAGAGGTTTAGATGTATTATCGTGTGAATTTTTTAAGTTTTCTATTTTTTTCATTAATTCATCTGGTGAAATTGGTTCTGTACCCATAGAATCTAGAGCAGCACCTTTTGCTACTAATAGATGTGCTTCTTCTGGTACTATTATTTCGTCATCTTTTAGATGCAAAGTTTCAATAAATCTAGTACGTAATTCAGATAGATAATTTAATGGTCCACCAAGGAAAGCTACATTGCCTCTAATTGGTCTTCCACAAGCTAAACCACTGATTGTTTGGTTTACAACTGCTTGGAAAATAGAAGCTGCTATATCTTCTTTTGCGGCACCTTCGTTAATTAATGGTTGAATATCAGTTTTTGCAAAAACTCCACAACGAGAAGCTATAGGATAGATAGTTTTATAATTTTTTGCTAATTCATTTAGACCAGCGGTATCCGTATGTAATAAAGATGCCATTTGGTCTAAGAATGCACCTGTACCACCTGCACAAGTTCCGTTCATACGTTGCTCAATAGATTGATCAAAATAAATTATTTTTGCATCTTCTCCACCAAGTTCAATTACTACATCTGTTTTAGGTATGTATTTTTCAACTGCACGTTTACAAGAAACCACTTCTTGAATAAAGTCTACACCTAAAAATTTTGCAGCAGACATTGCTCCAGAACCTGTAAGTGCTAATGTAAAGTTATTTAAAGGGTATTTTGTTAAAAGATCTTCTAAAACTTTACAAACAGTGTTTTTTGTATCTGAAAAATGTCTTTGATAATTTTTATATATGGTATTTTTATTTTTATCCATAACAATAATTTTGACTGTAGTTGAACCTACGTCTAATCCAACATGTAATATTTCGCCCATGACAAAATCTCCTTTTTTGTATATAATTTTATCCATTTAAACACCCTAATTGTATACGGAAAAGCGAGTTTTGTCAAATGGAAAATAATGGCTTTAAACATTGCGTATTAAAGAAGAAAAATTCATAGAACAAACTTTAATTTTTCAAATGAAACTTAAAAATTTTACCCCTGCTTTATTTTCAAAATATTTGGGGATGTAATGATTTTGAATTATGAAAATGCAACTTTTCTTATAACAAAATAAAGATACCAAAATTTGACAAAAAACAAAATAAATTTATGATATTAAATTTAGAGAAATAAAGTTCTAAAAAGGACAAACAAATAATAATATGGATAATAAATAAAAGATTTTAAGGAGGAAAAGTATGAAAAACAAGAAGATAATTATAATATTTACAGTAGCTTTAATAATTGTTTTAGTAGGTGGATTTTTTGCAATAAAATATTTAAAACAAAAACAAGAAAAGGAAGCAACAAAAATAGAAGAATATACGCCACAAGAAGAAATATCAGAAGAACAATTAAGACAAACAATTGTAAGCTTATATTTTATCTCAAAAGAAACAAAAGAATTAGAACCAGAAGCAAGGTTAATAGACATTAAAGAAATTATAAATGATCCTTGTGATAAATTAATCAACTTATTAATAGAAGGACCAAAAAATGAAAAACAAGAAAGATTAATCCCAGAAAATACAAAACTTTTAAAAACCTATATGGAGCAAGATTGCGTAACATTAGATTTTTCTGCTGAATTTTTAAATTACGATAAAACAAATGAAAAATCAAAAGAAAATATGATAAATAGTATAGTAAAAACTCTAACACAATTAACAGAAGTAAATAAAGTAAAAATATTAATAAATGGTGAACAAAATACAGAATTTAGTGAAACATATGAAATAAAAAATAATACATAATTACCTTAATATTTTATAAAGTTTCACATAACGGCAAAATTTTTCGAAATTATTTAAAAAATATTCTATTTCGTTTAAAGATTTTAAAGTATTATTTTTACAAGTTTTAAAGTTTAATTTTTTTCTATGAGGTGGTTTCTTATCACCTCTATTTTCTTTTCCCATTATATATCACCCCACACTATTTTGATTTTTTAGTCTTTTTGTTATATAATATGTTGGAATTAATAATAAGGTTCGATTTATAAAAACAAGATTTTATTATTTATTAAAAAAATAATAAAAATAAATAAAAAATTAATTTAAAAAATTAGAAAAAAATTGAATAAATTAGAAAACAAGAGAAAAAGTGTAAAAATTAACCAATTGATTTTAATAAATAAAAAATAAATATGAAAAAAATCGAAAAAAATAGTAAAAAAAAGAATAAATTAGAAAATAAGAGAAAAACTATAAAATTTAACTGATTAGTTTTAATAAAATAAAAAATAAATATAAAAAAATCTGAAAAAAATAGAATAAAATAGTAAAAAAAAGATAAAAAAAGATTTTAAGAGATAATAAAAGAAAAATAAAATAAGTAAAAAAGGAAATAAAAAATGGAAGTAGAATTAAAAGAAAATGAAAGAATTGATGATTTAGAATTTAAAAATTTAAAAATAATACAAAATAAAAATGGATTTTGTTTTGGAATGGATAGTGTTCTTTTATCTGATTTTGCAAAAAATATAAAAAAAGACACTAAGGTATTAGACTTAGGAACAGGAACCGGAATTATTCCAATACTTTTATGTGGAAAAACGGAGCTTAAAAAAGTAATAGGAGTGGAATTGCAAGAAGAAGTAGCCGAAATGGCTAAAAGAAGTATCATATTAAATAATTTAGAAGAACGTTTTGAAGTAATTAATAAAAATATTTTAGAATTAAATACAATTTACGAAAATCAAACATTTGATGTAATAGTAACAAATCCTCCATACAAGAAGAAAAACACAGGCATAATTAATGAAAACGAAAAAAAGATTATATCTAGGCACGAAATAACAGCAGAATTAGAAGATTTCATAAGAGTATCAAAAGACCTATTAAAAGACAAAGGAGAATTTTATATGGTGCATAGACCAGAAAGATTAGTTGATATAATAAGTCTTATGAGAAAATACAAAGTAGAACCTAAAATATTAAGATTTGTATGCCCAAACGAAGAAAAAGAACCAAATTTAATTTTAATAAAAGGGGTAAAAAATGCAAAAACTTTTTTGAAAATAGAAAAGAATTTAATTGTATATAATAAAAATGGACAATACACAGAAGAAATATTAAAAATTTATAATAAAAAATAACTTAAAAAAATTCGAAAAAAATAGAATAAATTAGAATAAAATAGTAAAAAAAAGAAAAAAAGGAGTTTTAAAAAATGGAGCAAAAACAAAAAGGAAATTTGTATGTTGTAGCAACGCCAATAGGAAATTTAGAAGATATAACATTAAGAGCTATAAAAACATTAAAAGAAGTTGATTTAATTGCAGCAGAAGATACAAGACATACATTAAAATTACTAAATCATTTAGAAATAACAAAACCAATGATTAGCTATCACAGACATAATGAAGAAATTAGGTGCGAAAACTTAATAAAAGAATTAAAAGAAGGTAAAAATATTGCATTAGTATCAGATGCAGGTACACCAGGAATTTGTGATCCTGGAGAAGAAATTATTAAAAAATGTATAGAAGAAGATATAAGAGTAATTCCAATACCAGGAGCTTGTGCAATGATAAATGCTTTAATAGCTTCAGGAATTAGTACAAAAGAATTTAGTTTTTTAGGATTTTTACCATTAAATAAAAAGAGGAGAAAAGAAAAAATAGAAGAAATAAAAAATTCAAATAAAACAATAATTATTTATGAAGCACCACATAAACTAAAAAATACTTTAAATGATTTAAGTTCCATTTTGGAAGATAGAAAAATTGTATTAGCAAGAGAATTAACAAAAATACACGAAGAGTATATAAGAGGTACAATAAATGAATTAATAGAAAAATCTGAAAATTTAAAAGGAGAAATCGTTTTAATTATTGAAGGAAATAAAATAAAAGAAGAAAACAAATTAAATAATTTAACATTAGAAAAGCATTTTGAATTTTATAAAAAACAGGGTTTAGATAAAAAAGAAATAATAAAGAAAATTGCAAAAGATAGAAATGTAAGTAAGAATGAAATTTATCAATATTTTATATAAAATCAATTGTTAAAAATTAAAAATACGAGAATAGGAAATCCTTCTATTTTCGTATTTTCATTTTAAATTATTTTTTTAGCTATTATTTCAAAAATATGCCAATGTTTTAATATACCTAAAGCAGTTTTGCCATCTTTTTCGATTTCTTTAAATTTTAAAATTTCAAAACCTTTAAATAAATCTAATACTTCCTTTTTTGTTAAAAACACCATTTCTTTTTTAATACTTTTCCAAGAAAATCTTTTTCTCCAAAAAAATTCACCACAAAATAACCGATTTTTTTGAATGCTAGAATTTATTTTATTCCATAATATAGGGAAAAAGTCTTTTTTACAAAAAGGAAGGCTATAATTTGCAACAACTAAATTGTTTTTTTCTAAATTTAAATTTTCAAAACTAGTTTGAATAAATTTAAATCTTTTTAATTCTTCTATAGATAATTTTTCTGTAATAAAAGATTGTGTATTTTTTAAATCAATTGAAGTAACATTCCAATTATTTTTTATTAAAAAAATAGAATCTCTTCCTGCTCCGCAACCTAAATCAATTGCTTTTCCACTTTTTATATTAAGAGATATAAATTCTTTTACATTTTCGTGAGGTAATGCAATTTTTTGTATTTTTATAAAATTTTTCAATGTTTCCCATATAAATTCCCACCTAGCAAAATAAAACTGAACTATTAATTAAGTTCAGTTTTTAAAAAGTATAATTTTATTAATTTTGTTTTAATTTTCCGATTTTTTGAGAACAATTTTTACATATTAATTTATCATTATATGTTAATAAATCTTTAGTATTACCACAGAAAATACAATTTGGTTCAAATTTCTTTAATACAATAGAAGACCCATCCACATAAATTTCAATAGGATCTTTTTCTACGATATTAAATTGATTTCTTATTTCTATCGGAATAACAACTCTTCCTAGTTCGTCCATTCTTCTAATGATTCCTGTTGATTTCATAATAAATCCTCCTTAAAAGTTATTAAATTACAATCCTTATGCTTCATAATATATCACAAATCGTAGTAGAGGTCAATTAAAAATGTAATAAAAAGTCAAGTTTTGAATAAAATTATTTTGGTGATTAATATGTTAAATATAGTTTGGCCAATTTTTATAATAATATCATTTTCTTATGCAATTTTTTCAGGAAATTTAGAAAAATTAAATTCTTCGATTTTTGAAAGCACTAATGAAGCAATAAAACTTTCTATAAGTTTGCTTGGAACAATTTGCCTTTGGAATGGAATTATGCAAATTGCAAATAATACTAGTATAGTTACAAAATTAACAAAATTTTTAAATCCAATTATAAAATTTTTATTTCCAGATTTAAAAGACAATTTTAAAATACAAAAAGAGATATCAATGAATATAATTGCAAATATATTAGGATTAGGAAATGCGGCAACACCACTGGGGTTAAAAGCAATGAAATCTTTGCAAACGGAAAATAAAAGTAAAAGTACTTTAAGCAATTCTATGATGATGCTTATAGTTTTAAATACAGCGTCCATTCAATTAATACCAACAACAGTAATTGCAATAAGGAATTCTTTAGGATCCGAAAATCCAACTTCAATACTATTTCCAGTTTGGGTAGCAACAATAGTAGCTGCAGTAGCGCGGAATTACAGCAACTAAAATATTAATAAAAATAACGAAAAAGGAGAAATTATAGTGCAATTTATTAATTTTATTTCTAATCTTGCTATGCCAATGATAATTCTAATAATTGTTTTTTATGGACTAACAGAGAAAAACAAAGTTTTTGATAGTTTTTTAGATGGTGCAAAAGAGGGAATAGAAATAACTTTAAGCATATTACCTACATTAGTTGGATTATTTGTTGCAATAGGGGCTTTAAAGGATTCAGGAGTATTAGATATAATTACATATGCTATGAAGCCAATACTTGATTTAATAAATTTTCCATCAGAACTTATGCCACTTGCCATATTAAGGCCGATTTCTGGGAGTGGTTCAATTGCAATAGCTACAAACATTATGAAAAATTGTGGGGTAGATAGTTTAATTGGAAATATAGCATCTACTATTATGGGATCAACAGAAACAACTTTATATACAATAGCTGTATATACAAGCTGTATAAAAATTAAGAAAACAAGGTTTATTTTAATAGCTGCACTTATAGCAGATCTTGTAGGAATTCTTACTAGTGTAGCAATTTGGCAGATAATTTCTTAATTAATAAAAATATAATTTAAAAATTAAACTTAAAATTTGCACAATAAATTACTCGAAATTTGCACAACAGATTGCTCAAAAAATGCACAATAAATCACTCAAAATTTGCACAATAGATATTGAAAAAAAAACAAAAATATGTTATTCTAAAAAAGAGGTGAGTTTATGAAATTAACCAAAAAAGGTTATATGCCTAGATTAATAGACAAAACAATAAAAGAAAATTTAGAGATTTTTGGTGCAATTAGTATAGAAGGACCTAAATGGTGTGGAAAAACATGGACTGCATTGAATCATTCAAATAGTGTAACTTATTTAAATAATACAGCAGATAATTTTAGAGAAAAGCATTTAGCAGAGATGGATGTAAATTTAATACTAGATAAAGAAAAGCCAGAACTTATTGACGAATGGCAAGAAGTTCCAACAATATGGGATGCAGTAAGATTCAAATGTGATCAAGATAAAGAAAAAGGAAAATATATTTTAACAGGTTCAAGTGTTCCTGTAAGCGATAAAATACATCATTCTGGAGCAGGTAGAATCTGTAAAATGAAAATGTATACAATGTCTTTATATGAATCTGGAGATTCTACTGGGGATATATCTTTAAAAGATTTGTTTGAAAATAAAGTAAAAAATAAATTAGTAAACAAGGTAGAATTAAAAAGACTAGCTGAATTGATTGTGAGAGGAGGATGGCCAGCAAGCATTAATATGAGCATAACAGGAGCTATGAAAATAGCAAGAAGCTACATCGAAACAGTAATAGATAAAGACATAATTGATATTGATGGTGTAAAAAGAGATAAAGAAAAAATGGAAATGTTATTAAGGTCTCTTGCAAGAAATGAAAGTACTATCTCAGGAAACAATGTACTAATGAAAGATATTGACGACAATATAACACACGAGGATGTGAGGATAAGTAGAAATACAGTTGCAGATTATTTAAATGTACTAAACAGATTGCATTTAATTGAGAATCAAAAAGCGTTTATGTATAAAATACGTTCAAGACTAAATGTAGGAAAGAATCCAAAAAGACATTTTATTGATCCATCATTAGGATGTGCTATTTTAAACATAACACCTGAAAAATTAATGAATGATTTAGAAACGATGGGGCTATATTTTGAAGCATTGTGTGAAAGAGATTTAAAAATATATGCTGAAAATATAGGAGCTAAATTATATCATTATAGGGAAAATGACACAGGGATAGAAGTGGATGCTATAGTAGAAATTGCAGATGGAGAATACGGTGCAATAGAAATAAAATTAGGTGCAAATAAAGAAGAGGAAGCAGTAGATAATTTAAAGAGATTTTATGAATTAGCAGAGGTAAAACCAAAATTTATGTGTGTTATTTGTGGACTGTATGATGCAGTTGTAAAAAGACCAGATGGGATTTATGTATTACCAATTACAGCACTAAAACCATAAGGAAGATAGAGATATTTGTTTTTGTATTTATCAAATTAAAAATAAAATATTGAAAGAAATATTAAGAAACGGCAAATCAAATGTCGAAACTTGTCGACGAGTTTTTCTTGACAAAATATGTAAACCACATTATAATAGCAATAAATTAAAAATAAAAATTTAAGTTAAAGGACAAGTTTTAAGTATGGCAAAATTAATATTATTTCTTTCAATATTTTTTATAGTTAGAAAACTTATAATTTTAAAATTATCAAAAAAACTATTAAAAGAAATTTCAAAATAAAAATAGAAAAAATAAAAGATGTTTTTTAAAACCTGAAAACACCTTAAAATATTTATCTATGATAAGTTTCGTTATGAGAAATTTTAAAAGCTCTAAATATTTGCTCAAGTAAGAAAACTCTAATTAATTGATGTGGAAAAGTCATTTTTGAAAAGCAAACTTTTTGTTTAGAAGTCTTAAGTAAGTCTTCTGTTAAACCTAAAGAGCCACCTATAATAAAAGTTATATGACTTGTTTGCATAGATAAATCGTCTATTTTTTTAGAAAACTCTTCGGAAGAAAATTCCTTACCTTTTAAATCTAAAGCAATCACATAAGAATCCTTTTTAATGTGACTTATTATATTATTACATTCTTTAGTTTTAATATCTTTTTCTATACTAGGATTTAATTTATCAGGAATTTTCTCGTCAGGAAGTTCTGTAATAGTAAGCCTGCAGTACTTAGATAAGCGTTTACTATATTCTTCTAAAGCATCTTTTAAATATTTTTCTTTTATTTTACCAACACAAATAATTTCTATACTTAACATATAAACTCCTTTTACTAATTAAAATTTTTTAAAAAACCAACTTGGAAAATCCAAATTGGGAAGTAGAAATTATAATTCTATTACTTTACTATGTTCACTTCTAGAAGCAACACTAATTGATAAACTATTTGCATTATAGTTATTAGAAATTAATTCGTCTAATACTGTTTGATATGCTAGTTCTGGAAAATTACTTTCTTTACTTAAATGACCAAGCATTGCTTTTTTTAAACCAGATTGCAAAAGATAAGAAATTGTTTTTCCTGCCATTTCATTTGGTAAGTGACCAGTAGGGCCTGCAATTCTTGATTTTAAAGAAAATGGGTAAGAAGAACAACGAAGTACTTCTGGGTCGTAATTTGCTTCTAACATTATAAATAAACTTTCTTCTAAATTCTTTAAAATTGCATTTGTCATATGACCAATATCTGTTGCTATACTGATTTTTTTATCTTCTTTGTAAATACTAAATCCGCAAGGATTAACAGCGTCGTGTGGTATTGAAAATGGATGTATTTTTAAGTCTCCAATTTCAAAATTATCACAAACCTTAAAAGTTTTTATATTTTTAGCTGGTATTTTATCTCTTTGTTTTGGCATAGCATCTAGTGTTTCTTGATTTACAAAAACGTTCAAATCGAACTTTCTTGCAAGTGTACCTAAAGATTGTACGTGGTCTGTATGTTCATGTGTTACTAAAATACCATCAAGTGTGCTAGGATCAATATTAATATCTTGCAATGCATTTTCTATTTTTTTACAACTTACTCCTGCATCAACTAATAATTTGGTATTTTTTGTTTCTACAAAAAGACTGTTTCCACTACTTCCACTATATAAACTACAAAAATTAAACATATTTACTCTTCTTTCTTTCGTTTTTCTATATTATTGTAAGTGTTTTAATGAAATTATGAATACTATTTTGAATATTTTGGCTATTCTGTTACTCTTTCTATTTTAGCACCGATTTTTCTGAATTTTTCTTCGATATTTTCATAACCACGATCTATATGTTCTAGGTTATAAATTTCTGTTACACCTTCAGCTGCTGTTCCTGCAACCACTAAAGCTGCACCAGCCCTTAAGTCACTAGAATATACAGGTGCACCGTGTAATTTTTCAACACCTTCAAAAAAAGCATTTTTTCCCTCAGCTGTTATTTTAGCACCCATTTTATTTAGCTCTTGTGTGTATTGGAATCTTGAATCCCAAATACTTTCGTTAATTCTACTTGTGCCATTAGCCATAGATAGAACTACTCCCATTTGAGGTTGTAGGTCAGTAGGGAAGCCAGGGTAAGGTAAAGTTTTTATATTAGCTCCTGATGGTCTTTTGTCACACCAAACTCTAATACTATCACCATAATCTTCTACATTTCCACCAACTTCCACGATTTTAGCTGTAATAGATTCTAAGTGTTTTGTAATACAATTTTTTAAAGTTAAATCTCCTCTTGTTGCAACAGCTGCTAGCATAAATGTTCCGGCTTCAATCTGATCTGGAACAACAGAATAAGTTGCATTTCCGTGTAATTTTTTAACACCATTAATTTTAATAACATCAGTTCCAGCACCACGAATATCTGCACCCATAGTATTTAAAAAGTTAGCAACATCAACTATATGTGGTTCTTTAGCAGCATTGTCAATAGTTGTTGTTCCTTCAGCAAGTACGGCAGAAAGCATAACATTAATAGTTGCACCAACAGAAACAATATCCATATAAACAGGAGCACCTTTTAATTTATCTGCTTTTGCATATATTGTACCTCTATCCAAATTTACTGTTGCGCCTAGCATTTCAAAACCTTTTATGTGTTGGTCTATTGGTCTTGCACCAAGTTTACATCCACCTGGCATACCAACTTCGATTTCACCTTTTCTTCCAAGCATTGCTCCGATAATGTAATATGAAGCTCTAAATTTGCTAGTTAAATCTAAAGGTGCTGTTGTTGTGGTAATATTAGTAGTATCAATTGTAATACTATTTTTATTATTCCATGTTATTTTTGCACCTAGTTTTTCTAATATTTCACAAGATATTTTTATGTCGCTTATATTTGGTAAGTTTTCTATAGTACAAACACCATCAATTAAAAGTGTTGCTGGTAAAAGTGCTACAGCAGCGTTCTTTGCTCCACTTATAACAACTTCTCCTTTTAGTGGTGTCGGACCTGTAACTACTAATTTTTCCAATTATATTACCCCCATTGATATATTTTTTTAGATTATTTTTTAAAATAAAATAGAGTGTATAATAAAACACTCTATTATCCAATCTAATATAACATAAAGTTTAAAGGAATGCAACTATTTTTTTGCGGTAAAAAAACCATTTTGATTAAAAAATTCTAATATTTTAAACTTGAATTGAATATCTAAATTAGAATCTTCTGAGACAAGAGCAAATTCCTCTTCAGACAAACTTTCTTCTAATGTTTCTTTAGAATCTTCAGGAACAACACCAGAAGAAATGTCAACAAAACATAAAGGAGGAAACATTACGCACCACCAATTTTGACCTTGAGCTTTACCAATTTCTACTCTTAAGGCATCATAATATCCCGCAGGCAAAGAAATATCTCCGTAATTTTTTGTAGGAAATTCAAAATTTCCTATATTAATATTAACATCGTAAGAATAGCCTTCATTGTGGATTGTATCTAAGGCGATTTGTTTAAAATTTTCTTTATGTTCTTCTACTAAAGAAATAGCTTCTTCTTTATTTTTACAGTTTGCACAAATTTCATTCATATAGGAAAGTAAATTATCACGAACTTTATATTTTAAATCTTGATCTTCTTTGCTATCACTGTTTGCAAGCACGTGTAGGCGGAACACACTATTTGAAATATCTTTACTAACTTCTTGTGCATAAGAAAAAGCACAAATTGAAGTATAAATAAAAAGTAAAAAACTTAAAATTATTACCATTTTTACCTTGGAATTATTAAATATTTTTAATATTTTTTTCATAAGTTACCTCCAAAATCCCTTTTTACTAAAATATTCTATAATTCAATTATTACCAATTTAAAAAAAATTATACAATTTGCAAAAAATGTCGATGAATTTTTTTGAAATATAATTGACATATTTGAAAAATAATGGTAAAATTTACCAGTAGTCCAAAAACGGAAACAAAAGCTTCCGTATGGGTTAGAAGAGAAAGGACTGATTTTTAAATGAATAAAAAAGCAAAAGAAAAAGTATGTGCATTTTATGCTAGTGATTATCATTTTGAAATGCTTAGTTTACCTTACATTAATAAAAATTTAGAAGAAAAAGACATCATAGTTTTAACAGAAAACAACTTAGAAGAAACAATTAAAACACTAATATCAAGAATGAACCTAAAAGAAGAAAAAAGAAAAAAATTATTTGAAATTGATTGGAAAAACAATGATATGAAAAAATTTAAAAAAATAAAACAAGATGTAGATAATAAAAAAGAAATGATTATATTTATAAAAGGAAAAGAAAATTATATAAAAAATATAAACAAAAATATAGAAAAATGGACAGAAAAAACAGACTATGTAAAGATAATTGATTGTTATGATATGGAAGAAATATCTGGAAAAATGAATGAAATAATGGATGAATATAAAAGCGTTTTAAGTACAACCGGAGAAAAAACAATAGAAAAAATCTAAAAGAAAGGTTGCTATTTTTGGAAAAATGGTATATAAATAAAGAGAATTTATTATAAAGGAGTTTTTTTATGAGTACTGATTTAGAAGAAATAAAAGCAACCTTAAAAAAATATGGGCAAGAACATTTATTAAATCATTATGAAACATTAGATGATGCCCATAAACAAAAATTATTAGAAGAAATCAAATCAATAGATTTCGAATTAATAGACAGCTTATACAGAAATGCTGAAAAAACACAAAATAATGAAGGTGATGTAATAACACCAATTGATTATTTAGACAAATATAAGCTAAATGATCAATATAAATATTATCAAGATATTGGAAAAAAAGCTATTAAAGAAGGAAAACTTGCAGTTGTAACAATGGCAGGAGGACAAGGAACAAGACTAGGGCACAATGGTCCAAAAGGAACTTATGATATTGGTTTGGATTCACACAAATCACTATTTGAGTTATTATGTGATGGAATAAAAGAAGAAGCTAAAAAATATGATGTAACTATTCCATGGTTTATAATGACAAGTAGAGAAAATAACAAAGAAACTGTTGAATTTTTTGAAAAACACAAATATTTCGGATACCAAAAAGATAAAAATCTATTTTTCTTTATCCAAGGAGAACTTCCAATGGTAGACACGGAAGGTAAAATATTAGTTGGAGAAGATGGATTAATAAAATTAGCAGCTGATGGTCATGGTGGAATATATGAATCACTTGTAAAAACTGGAATGACTAAAAAAATGAAAGAAATAGGAGTAGACTGGGTATTTATAGGTGGTGTAGATAATTGTTTAGTAAAAATGGTAGACCCTGTACTTATGGGGATAGCTATAGACAAGAAAGTTACAGTTGCTTGTAAATCTGTTGTAAAAGCAAATCCACAAGAAAAGGTAGGCGTTTTCTGTAAAAGAAATGGAAAACCAAATGTAATAGAATATACAGAAATAACAGAAGAAATGGCAGAACAAAGAGATGAAAATGGAGAATTATTATATGGAGAATCTCACATTTTATGCAATCTATTTAGTGTAGAAGCAATAGAAAGAATGGGAGCAGAACCACTTCCTTATCATGTAGCTTTCAAAAAAGCAAGTTACATTGATAAAGATGGAAAAATAGTGAAGCCAGATTCACCAAATGCATATAAATTTGAAGCATTTTTATTTGATGCCTTTGGAGAAGTTGATGAAATGGCTGTTTTAAGAGTAAAAAGAGAAGAAGAATTTGCGCCTGTAAAAAATGCAGATTCAGCAGGAGTAGACTGCCCAAAAACAGCTAAAGAATTATATGAAAAATTTTATAAGTTAAAATAATAAAATAAAAAAACAAAAAGAAGGAGGGGAGATTTTGAAAAGAAATTTCAAAGTTTGTCCTCTTTTTGTCTTTAAGAAATAAATATAAAAAAAATAATTAATTAGAGATATTATTACAATAAAAATAAAAGGAAGGAAGAAAGAAAATGAATTATTTAGAAGAGTATAAAAAATGGTGCGAAAGTTCAGAATTTGACGAGGAAACAAAAAAAGAATTATTAGAAATAAAAAATGATGAAAAAGAAATAGAAGATAGATTTTATAAAGAATTAGAATTTGGAACAGCAGGTCTTCGTGGAGTGATTGGAGCTGGAACAAATAGAATGAACAAATATACAGTAGGAAAAGCTACACAAGGATTAGCAAACTATATATTAGAACAAGGAACTAAAGACAAAGGTGTAGCAATTAGTTATGATTCAAGAAGAATGTCAAAAGAATTTAGTATGCAAACAGCATTAATTTTAAATGCAAATGGAATAAAAACATATCTATTTGAAAACTTAAGACCAGTACCTGAATTATCTTTTGCAGTAAGAGAATTAGGTTGTACAGCAGGAGTTATGATAACAGCAAGTCATAATCCACCAAAATATAATGGTTATAAAGTGTATTGGGATGACGGCTCACAAATAGTAGCACCAAGAGATAAAGACATAATTGCAAAAGTAAGAGCAGTAGAAAGTTTCCAAGAAATAAAAGAAATATCAAGACAAGATGCAGAAGAAAATGGTTTATTCCATATAATTGGAAAAGAAATGGATGACAAATATCTAAATATTTTAAAAAGTAAAGTATTAAATCCAGAAATAGTAAAAGAAGAAGGAAAAACATTAAAAGTAGTTTATACTCCATTACATGGAACTGGAAATACAGTTGCAGAAAAACTCCTAAATGAAATAGGACTAGAAAATGTATATGTAGTACCAGAACAAAAAGACCCAGATGGAGAATTTCCAACTGTAAGTTATCCAAACCCAGAAGACAAAAAAGCATTTAAATTAGCATTAGAATTAGCAGATAAAGTAGATGCAGACGTAGTTTTAGCAACAGACCCAGATGCTGACCGTCTAGGAATATTTGCAAAAGATACCAAAACTGGAAAATATATGGAATACACAGGAAATATGTCAGCATTATTAATTGCTGAATATAGAATTTCTCAAATGAAGGAAAAAGGAATTTTACCTGAAAATGGTATGTTTATTACAACAATAGTTTCTTCAGATTTAGCAAAAGCAATTGCTAAAAATTACAACTTAAAATGTTTTGAAGTACTAACAGGATTTAAAAACATTGGTGCTATTATGAGAATGGCAGAAGAAACTAAAAAATATGAATACGTATTTGGATTTGAAGAAAGCTATGGTTGTTTAATTGGAGATTATGCAAGAGATAAAGACGGAATAGCAGCGGTTATGGCACTTTGCGAAGCAGCTTGTTATTATAGATCAAAAGGAAAAACTCTATGGGATGCAATGAACGATATTTATGAAAAATATGGATATTATAAAGAAACACAAGTATCTATAGTATTAGAAGGTAGTGAAGGTGCAGAAAAAATAAAAGAAATGATGACAAATATGAGAAATACAGAGATAGAAAAAATAGGAGACTATAAAGTTGTAACTTTTAAAGACATAGAAAAAGATATTGTAAAAGATATGAAAACAGGAGAGATAACAAAAACAGGATTACCAAAATCTAATGTGTTATATTATGAACTAGAAGACAATTGCTGGTGCTGTGTAAGACCATCTGGAACAGAACCTAAAATTAAGTTATATATGGGTATAAAAGGAAATTCAGACGAAGATGCAACAAATAAATTAGAAAAACTAAAAGAAGCAATGGAAGAACTTGTAAAATAAAAAAAAGGGTGTTTTTTGGGACGGAGCCAAAAAACACCCTTCCAATTAAAAAAATTAAAAAGCTAGAGAAATTATCTCTAGCTTTTTTTACTTATATATTATACCATAATTTTACATAACAATTAAATTTATGTAACTTTATTTAAAAAGTTAGGAAATAATAATAAATATAATTAAGATTTTATTTTCCACTCTGGCAAATTTCTTTGAATTGCACCAAAAAGATTAGCACGAATCATAGGAATATTTTTGCTAAGGGTAAAAATGAGTTGTTTCATATCTTCCCTTTTAGAAGTTCCGGTCCATAGGGCAAACCTTAGGCATAACTGATAAACCGCTTTTTTTGATAAATCTTCTGGCATCTTTTTCTGGCATATAAACAAGAGGTCTTATTAAAGTTATTTTAGTTCTATCCATATAGCTCATAGGGGCAAAAGTTCCAATATTCCCTGTGTATAATAAATTAAGTAAAAAAGTTTCTAAAACATCATCTTGATTATGTCCTAGGGCTATTTTATTACAACCTTCGCGTATTGCTATAGAATTTATAACACCTCTACGTAAATTAGCACATAAAGAACAAGGATTTTTTTCTTTCCTAATATCAAAAACAATTTCCTTAGCATTACTTTTTCCAATAAATAAAGGAATTTCTAAATTATCACATATATTTTGTAAAAAAGCTGTATCGAAAAACTCAAATCCAGGATCAATACTAACTGCTATAATTTCAAATTTCTTAGGATAAAATCTTTGTAAAGCTTTAAATGCATAAAGCATAGTAATAGAATCTTTACCACCAGATAAGCAAACAGCAATTTTATCTCCTTCTTCTATCATTTTATATTCTTCGATAGCTTTTCTCATATAACTTAATATTCTTTGCATTTTAATCACCTATTATATTATAACAGATCTTGTCAATGGTTACTTTGGGGACAGGTACAACTTTGCCATTTTGCAAATTTTGATTTAAATATTTTATAATTGTCTAATTATTTTTAAGAAAAAATTTAAAATTTATTATAATATATATAAAAATTTTTTAACTAATATTATAGAAAATCTGAAATAAAACAAGTATAAATAATTAATAGAAAATTATAAGTAGTTCAAAAAGATTGATTTTTAAAATCAAATATATTATAATATTTTTGATAAATTAAATGTGCTTATAGCTCAGCAGGATAGAGCAGTCGCCTCCTAAGCGACCGATGGGGGTTCGAGTCCCTCTAGGCACACCAAAATAAAAAAATTGTAAATATATGAGTTAAAAATACGTTAAAAAAATATGTAACTGGCTAACAAAAAACAATACTAAAATACAAAAAATAAAAAGGAAGAGCTAATGGAAGAAAAAAATAAAATACTAGAAAAAGAAAAATTTATGAAAGAAGCTCTAAAACAAGCAAAAAAAGCATATGAAAAGCTAGAAGTGCCAGTAGGAGCTATTATTGTAAGAAATGGAAAAATAATTGCAAGAGCACATAACTTAAAAGAAACAAAAATAGATACTACAAAACATGCAGAAATTTTAGCAATACAAAAAGCAAGTAGAAAACTAAAAAGTTGGAGGCTTCTAGATTGTGAAATGTATGTAACATTAGAACCTTGCTCAATGTGTGCAGGAGCTATAATCAATTCTAGAATAAAAAAAATATATATAGGAACATTAGACGAAAAAACAGGAGCAGTAGGCTCAGTTTTAAATTTATTTGAAGATTATACATTTAACCATAAAGTGGAAGTAGAAAAAGGAGTTATGAAGGAAGAATGTGAAAATCTATTAAAGTCTTTTTTTAAAATGCTAAGAAAGCTAAAAAAAGAAGAAAAAAAGGAAAATAAGAAAAAATTAAAATGATTTCTAGGAGGAAAAAGTGAAAGAAAAAATAAAGTATTTAATGAGTAAGAAGTCATTTCATATAGTGGCATTAATTAGTATAATAGCAATAATTTTATTTGTTGTAGGAATTCTTATTTTACGTTACAGTGTAGAAGGTGAAACTAATATGCCATTTAATTTAACAAAAATTATAGTAATAAGTTCACAAGAGGGAGAAGACAAAGAACAAAGTGAAAACAAATGGGCTTTTGATTTAATGCAAAATAATGATATTTATCTTTATGTAGAAAAAAATAAGAACTATTTAAAAGAAGAAGCAATTGAAAGTATTATTATAGATAACATCAAAGTAGAAAGGGAAAAACAAATAGGTACAATCAATTTTTATAGGCCAAATACATTAGAAACAGGAGGAAACTTTAGTAATAAACAAGAAAATTTAGTACAAACTGTTGAGTATAAAGGAGCTATGGAATCTGATATTAAAAACTTAAAAATATCAAATCAAGGAGGAATAATTGCATTTAGATGTGCAAATGAAAAAATAGGAGAATATACATCAAATGATGATGAAATAAACCATAGTGGATTATTAAAAAAGGCAGAAATAAAAGAAGAAGACTTAAAGGGAAAAATTATATTTGACTTAAGCATTAGTACAGCATCAGGAAAAGAATATAAGACAAATATTACATTAGATATACCAGTAGCTGGTATAGTAGAAAATGGAACAGCTTCAAAAGAAATAACAAATTTAGAAGATATAGTTTTCAAGAGAACCAAAAATTAAAATAAAATTAGAATTAAAATGGAAGAAAGAAAATAATGCAAAGAACTTAAATACAAAATTTAAGAACGAAAATTAATAAATTTACTTGATAAAATATAGAATTCATTATATAATACCAATGGTATTTACTTTTAATCTTTGTATGGAGAGTATACCAATAAAGACCTATGAATCTTGTCAGGTCCGGAAGGAAGCAGCAATAAGTAGTTTATCTTTATGTGGAATACTTTCCATAGAGAGATTAAAGTATTTACCATTTTTTAACGTATAAAGGATGTGAAAAATATGGGGTACACAGCTCTTTATAGAAAATTCAGACCACTTACATTTTCAGAAATTGTAGGTCAAGAACATATAACAAAAACATTAAAAAATCAAATTATAGCAGGAAGAGTAGGGCATGCATACTTGTTAAATGGAGGAAGAGGAACAGGAAAAACATCAGCTGCAAAAGTTCTAGCAAGAGCGGTAAATTGCCTAAATCCGCAAGAAGGAGAACCTTGTAACGAATGTGAAATATGTAGAGGAGCAATCAATGGTTCTCTTACAGACATTGTAGAAATGGATGCAGCTTCTAACAATAGTGTAGAAGATATAAGAGCAATTCGTGAAGAAGTCAACTTTTTACCAACAAAAGCAAAATACAGAGTCTATATAATAGATGAGGTTCATATGTTATCAACAGGAGCATTTAACGCATTATTAAAGACTCTAGAAGAACCACCAGAACATGTAAAATTTATACTAGCAACAACAGAGCCACAAAAATTGCCAGCAACAATTTTATCTAGATGCCAAAGATTTGATTTTAAAAGAATATCAAACGAAAATATAATAAAAAGATTAAATGTTGTTTGCAAAAAAAGCGGAATAGAAATTACAAAAGAAGCTATGAATATGATAGCAATTCTTTCTGAAGGAGCAATGAGAGATGCGCTATCAATATTAGAGCGATGTGTCCAAGATGGAGAAAATAAAATAGATGAAGAAAAAATAAGAGATTTAGTTGGAATTCCAAAAATAACATATATTCACAATATTACAAAAAGTTTAATAGAATATGATATTGATAAACTTTTAGAAAATGTAAATAAAATATTACAAGATGGAAAGGATATATCAAATCTACTTTGGGAAATGATTAAATACTCAAAAGACATATTAGTTTATAAAGTAACAAATAAGTTAGAACTTTATAGCGAAGAAGAAATTAAAGAAATAAAGGAAATAGCAGAAAAAACATCCAAAGAAAAATTAATAGATTTAGTATATAAATTATCAGAATTAGAAAATGATTTAAAATGGTCAACCCAAAGAAACATAATGTTTCAAGCTGGAATGATTAGATTATGTAATAAGCAAGCAGAAGAAACACATAATTTAGAAAAAAGAATAGAAAAAATAGAAAACTATTTAAAATCAGGAAAAGGAATTGCAATACAAAATGTAGTTATGGAAAATGCACAAAGTGGCGAAAAGCAAAATACAATTGCTAGAATGGTAACAAATGTTCCAAGTAATAATTCTAATAATTCAATAAATCCATCAAAAAATAATTTAAAACAACAAACAAATAACAATATAAATTATACAAAAAATATTTCGACAAGAAAATATTCTACTAAAACAGAAGAATTTTGGCCACAAATAGTAAATGATTTAAGGCAAAATGGAAAAATTGTATTATATACAAACCTTATGAACACAAAAGCAAAAGAACTTAATGATATGACAATAGGAATAGAGTTTCCAAATGGAATGACTGCTTTTGGCAAAACAGTATTGCAAAAACAAGAAAATATAAAAGAAATTTCAAAACTAGTATCTATAGCATGTGGAAAAGAAATGCAAATAAAATATATAGAAAATAGTAATCAAATGCATCAAATTACAAATGAACAAAATTTGCAAAAATTAGCAAATGAATCTAATATACCATTTAATATTATAGAATAGCATAAAAATATAATGTAGAAAAAATATATTATAAATAATTTTGTAAAAATTTAAAGGAGGAAAATAAAATGGCAAAAAGAGGAGGATTCCCAGGCGGAATGGGAGGATTTGGAGGAATGAACCTAAACAACTTAATGAAAGAAGCTAAAAAAATGCAAGCTGATATGGAAAAATCACAAGCAGAATTAAAAGTAAAAGAATTTGAAGCTTCAGCGGGAGGCGGAGCAATTCAAGTTAAGGTATCAGGAGAAAAAACAATAAAAGAAATAAAAATAAAACCAGAAGTAGTAGATCCAGAAGATGTAGAAATGTTAGAAGACCTAATTTTAACTTGCGTAAACGAGGCTTTAAGACAAGTAGACTCAGCACAGGCAGCATCATTTGGAAAATTTAATATTCCAGGTTTCTAGAGAGTAGAAAATGTCCTTTTTTCCACATTTTTGGAATTAATGGACACCTTTTTTATTCTGAATTTATTAATGATAGTAAAATATTTTAGAAACTGTAATTAAACGGAGGAAGTAAAAATGTCACTATATTCACCATCAATTGAAAAATTAATTGAAAGTTTTGAAAGATTACCAAGCATAGGACATAAAACCGCAGCGAGATTAGCTTTTTATATGTTAAATTGTTCAGAAGAGGAAACAAATGAATTTGTTTCCTCAATTATAAATGCAAAGAAAAACTTAAAATACTGTAGTAAATGTTATAATATATCAGATACTGATCCTTGTTCTATTTGCGGTAATCCTAAAAGAAATCAAAGTATTATATGTGTGGTAGAAGATGTAAGAGATATTATTGCGATGGAAAAAACACACGAATTTAAAGGTGTCTATCATGTTTTGCATGGTTCAATTTCACCTATGAATGGAATAGGACCAGACGATATAAAGATCAAGGAACTTTTAGCAAGACTAATGGAAGGACAAGTAAAAGAAGTTATTCTAGCTACAAATCCAAGAGTAGAAGGGGAAGCAACAGCTATGTATTTAGCAAAACTAATTAAGCCATTGGGAGTGACAGTAACTAGAATAGCTCACGGAATACCAGTTGGTGGAGACTTAGAATATACAGATGAAATTACCCTAACAAAAGCCTTAGAGGGAAGGCGAGAAATTTAAAATTTAATACAATTTCTAAGATGTTTTTATTTACTTTTCAAAACATCTTTAGAAATTGTTCCGAAAAGAATCTCGCAAATGGTAATTGTAGAATTTGGATTTGATAGAATATAAGAATTTTCCTTCATAGCTTGCAATTTTTGAGGGTTATTTAGTAGGCTATTAATAATTTTTTTACTATCATCATTTTTCTTAATCCAAACAGCGATACCTTTACTTTCTAAAAATTCAGCATTTTCTTCTTCTTGCCCAGGAATAGGATTAATTATACACATTGGTAAGTGAGATGCTAAACTTTCAGATGTAGTAAGTCCACCAGGTTTTGTAACTACTAAATCAGAAATGCTCATTAGTTCTGGAATTTCATTTGAAAATCCAACAACTATAACACTTTGTAAAGCATTTTTCTTAGACACTATTTCTTCAAAAGCGGATTTCATTTTTGAATTTTTTCCAGCAATAGCAACTATTTGAATATTTCCTTTTAAAGTTTCATTAACAAAGTTTTCAAAAATTTGTACAGTCCTAGTTTTTCCAAGTCCGAACTCACCACCACCAAAAAACAAAACAGTTAATTTATTTTTCTTTAAAGAATATTTTTCTAAAATTTTATCTCTATCATATTCTTTTTTAAATCTATCTGAAATAGGTATTCCCGTAACAAATATTTTATTTTTAGGAATATTTTTATTTATTAAATATTGTTTCATTTTATTATGGGCTACAAAATAATAATCTGTAAAATCATTTCCAACAAGCCATTGATCGTGAGGTGCAAAATCAGTCATAATAGTTGCAATTTTTGATGTGATTTTACCTTTTCTTTTTAAATAACTACACATTTGACTACCAAATGGGTGTGTAGAAATTATTAAATCTGGATGCTTTTCGCGTAATAATCTTAATAATTTAATTGCCATAATTTTATTAGATCTAGAAGAAAGATGTGCAAGAGGTCCTTTTTGTGAATCTGAGTAAATTTTTCCCCAAGCCCAAGGCATTTTTTTTGCCATTTCTCTATATGCTACTGTAGTAATTTTTTCTATAGTTTTATTTACGTATTTCATACAGTCAATTAATTCTACATTTACATTTTTATAATTATTTTTTATACAATTTTCTATTGATTTTGCAGCATTTAGATGTCCTCCACCATAAGATGCATAAAATATTAAAACATTCATATAAAATGTACTCCTTTAATTTTTTTATAAATTGTATCATATAAAATAAAAAAATTCAAAAAATGGAATATTTTTATTAAAATAACACAAAATAAAATAAAAAGGAAAAAGGTGATAAAGTGAAAAATATAATAAAAACAGTGTTATTATTTGTTTTTTTAGTTATATCAATTATTTCAATTGTTATATTAAGTGATGATATTGGTGAACAAAATATTAGTTATGCTGCAAGTTCAAATACTTCTGATCTTCAACTAATGGCAAGAGCCATTAATGGAGAGGCAAGAGGAGAGCCATATGAAGGACAAGTAGCAGTTGGAGCTGTTATATTAAATAGGGTTAAAAGTTCAAAATTTCCAAATACAATAGCAGGTGTTATATATCAATCAGGAGCGTTTACAGCAGTAGCAGATGGACAAATTAATGTACCAATAGAAGAAGGTTCAAGTGTATATAAAGCGGCAAAAGATGCTATGAATGGTTGGGACCCAACTGGTGGATGTATTTATTACTTTAACCCAGACACAGCAACCAATAAATGGATATGGTCAAGACCACACGTGAAAACAATAGGAAAGCATAGATTCTGTAAATAAAAACAAATGTGAACTCTTTAATATAAACGAAAAAGAGAAACTTTTTAATAGTCAAAAAAATTATTTAAGAAAGAAGGAGTAAATAAAATTATGAATAAATTAGAAGATTGGAAAAATAGGCTAAAAAAAGGTCATATGCTAAGCGTAATATGTGTACTTTTAATAGTTGTTGCAATTCTTGGAATTATTTTATATCAAAAGCAACGAGAATATAGACAAGCATCAGAAAATAGCTATAATATGGCTTTTTATGAATTAGTAGATTATGTACAAAATGTGGAGACATATCTTGCAAAATCACTAATTTCTTCAACTCCAGAGCATGGGGCAGAAACATTAACACACCTATGGCGTGAAGCAAACTTAGCACAAGCATATTTAAGTAGACTACCAATAGAGAGTCAAGAATTAGAAAACACAGAAAAATTTCTAAATCAAGTAAGTGACTATAGTTATACACTATCTAGAAAAAACATTTATAATGAAAAATTATCAAGTGACGATTTAAATAATCTAAAAGAATTACACACATACAGTGTTGATTTGGAAAATACGTTAAATCAATTATCAGAAGATTTAAATAGTGGAAGATTTGAATGGGATGAATTAACAAAAAAAGGAACAGTAGCATTGGCTAAGCAAGTAGATAATATATCAAAAGAAAGTTTTAGTAATTTAGAAGAAAATTTCCATGAATATTCTGGACTAATATATGATGGTGCTTATTCTGAACACTTAACAAGTGGCGAGCCAAAAGGCTTAACAGGAGAGGATTTAGATGAAAACCAAGCAAAACAAATAGCAGAAGAGTTTGTTGGAAAAAATAATATTAAAGAAATAAATAACTTAGGATATTCCGAAAATGCAACAATACCTGTATATGACTTTTCTATTATAAATAATTCTGAACAAACTATAAATATATCTATATCTAAAAAAGGAGGACATATAGTTTATATGAACTCTAACAGAGAAGTACAATCTGAAATAATTTCGCAAGAAGAAGCTGGAAAAAAAGGAAAAGAATTTTTAGAATCAAAAGGTTTTAAAAATATGAAAGAAACTTATTACTTAAAGCAAGAAGGAATTGTAACTATAAATTATGCATATGTACAAGATAATGTTATTATGTATCCAGATCTAATAAAAGTAAAAGTTGCCCTAGATAATGGAGAAGTTTTAGGGATAGAAACAACAGGATTTTTAAATAATCATACAACAAGAGATTTAAATAAAGTAAAAATAAGCAAAGAAGAAGCTAAAAAAGATTTAAATAAAGACTTGGAAATAATTGCAGAAGGTTTAGCAGTAATACCAACAGAGTGGAAATCAGAAATACTTTGCTATGAATTTAAAGGAAAAGTACAAGATAAAGAATTTTTGGTATATATAAATGCTGAAAATGGAAGAGAAGAGGATATATTAATTATTACAAACACACCAAATGGAACATTAACCACATAAAAAGAAGGTAAGAACAAAAAATATGAAAATAAAAAAGGAATACACTTAAGGTTTTACCTTAAGTATTCCCTTTTTTAATGCCTTTTATAAGTATCTTTAGATAATAATTGTTTACTAACTACTTTTCCATCACGTTTTAAAATTTTGTATGCTTCTGAATAAATTGCAGTTGCAGTTCTTCCTGTTTCGTAAGAAGAGATTTCAACCTGATAATCATCTTCTTGTTTTAATCCAAATATTTGGAAATTCGCAATTCCTCCAGATACTGAACATACTAATTTTATAGGATAATTTCTATTATTCTTAAATTGAAAATCTATTGCACCATATACAACGGTTGCGTCTCTACTTGCTGTTACATAAGATGGTACAAATTGGTGGTTACTTCTTTGGGTTACTTCTAAGTTAGCATATACAACAGCATTGTATAATGTAGAAGTTATCTGACAAATACCTCCACCAAGACCATCTACTACTTCACCACTTACATAGATTGGTGCTTCTTTATATCCCGCAGAAATAGTTCTTTCACCAACTACTTTATTATAAGAGAAAGTTTCTCCTGGCATTAAAACAGTTCCATTTATTTTGTTTGCAGCTAAAATTAAATTAGTAGTACGGTTTTTATTACTAACAGCATACTTTGTTGAATATGTTGAAAGTAAATCTGGAAATGCTTCAGTACCTATCATATTTGTGGATATATTAGGATATAAAGTTTTTAAAGGTATTTTATATTCTTCAGCAGTTTGAACGCTTAAAATTGCTTTTGCTTCTTCAATAGATACTTTAAAGTCTAAACCATTTTCAGAAGGATATACTGTAAATGGATTTTGTGTGTAGTAAGCATCTTTGGGTTCTTTGTAAATTTCATTATGTATTTTTTCTATATCAATTTGATTTGGTTTTTCATTTTTTACTACAATTTCAATAGGATTTGAAATTGTAGTAAAGTTACAAATAGCAGATTTTATTGCTTCGATAGTTGGTTCTATATCAACAACATTTCCTTCTTTTCCAGAAGTAATTATTAAATTATTACCTTCAATATAATAACTGCTTTCAACAACTTTGTCAGGCAATTGTGCAGAAATATCTTCTAAATTTTTAGTAAGTTGTTCTGTATCTAAGTTTAATGTTGGTTCTATATTTGTTTTACCAAACATTGTGTTTAAAACATATAAATTGTTTTGGAATATATTACCTTGTCTACCAACATTATATGCTGTGTTTACAGCTGATTTTGTATCAAATTCGACACCGATTTGAGAAAGTGATATAGTTGTTTCAAAATCTCCGTGTTTCACCTTAATCTCTTCGGGTAAATTTTGCTTAATATAATTTTCTAATTGATATCTAGCATCTGATTTACTCATATTTGAAACATCTAACCCTTTTATATGTACGCCAGATACAATATTTTGATTAATTAAATTATAACCAGTAAAAATAAGAAATGATAAAAGTAGGATAATGAGAATTATACCCAATAAAAGTGTAAATATAGAGGTTATATTTTTTGTCTTTGGTTCTAATATTGGAGTAAAATCTGTAGTTGAAGATTCAGTTAATTCTTCATTTTTTTCGATATTTTTATCAACTTCTTTTTGAATTTTTTTTTCGATTTTTTTATCAATATCAATCTCTTTTTTTATTTCTTTTTCAATATTGTTTTCTTTTTCTTTAATGCTCATAATAAACTCCTTTTATAAGTTATCCTTTTTATTATATCATATTATTTTGTCAAAAAAAATATGATTTGATAAAAAATTGTCAAAATAAAATTAAAAAAAATGCTTATAATATAATTATAAAACTTATATTTAAGTTTTATGATTCTATTTAATATAATCTTTTTTTAAAAAGATTATAAAGGAGGAGCTTATGTCTAGAAATAGCAAATTAATTTCTCAAAATTTAAGAGAAGAAATAGCAAAAGAATTAGGAGTATATGAGCAAGTAAAACAAGATGGTGGTAGTTGGGCAAATGTATCATCAAAAGATTGTGGAAATATAGTAAAAAAGGCAATTGAAATAGCAAATAGAAGTGTAGAAAATAAGTAGAAAACAAATTTAAAATGATATAAGAAATAGAAATATTTGTAAAAGAATTACAAAAAACTTGGGGTATAATAACCTCAAGTTTTATTTGTATTTTTCTTTGTTATTGGTTAGTTCAGCTATATAATCTAAAGATGTATTATAAAATTTTGCTAAAATGATGGCAAGCTCGAAAGGAATATCTCTTTTTCCCGTTTCATACAAACTATATTGTTGTTGTTTAATTTGGAGAATATTTGCTATATCTTTCTGTTTTAAATCTTTATCTTCCCTTAAATCTTTTAATCTTCTTAAATACATAAGAGCTTACCTCCTTTTTACAAAATATATTTTTACATACAACTAAATGATTGTATTGACAATACAATCATTTAGTTGTAAAATATTTTTGAAAAAGCACAAAAGAGGTGATTTAATGAAAGGAATAACGCTTATAAGTTTAGTTGTTACAATAATTATACTTATAATTTTATCAGGGATAACATTAGGAATGTTGACCGGAAAAAATGGGATTATTACTAAAACAAATGAAGCAAAATTCAAAACAGAAATGGCAGAATTAAAAGAGCAATTAGAATTATTTAATATAGATAAACTAGCAGAAAACAGCAATTATTTAGAATCAACCTTAACAGCAGGAAAAGAATTACTTGAATATAATACAAAAAAACCAGGAGAAACAGGGAA
>CALXCC010000008.1 GCA_944386705.1 uncultured Clostridia bacterium
TTTTAACAGTCCTAGCAAAAATGAAAGAACTAGGTTATATAGAAAACGAAGAAGATTATAATGAAGCAGTAAAACAAGCAGAAGAAGGACTAAAATTTGAAAAAGCAGGAAATATCGCAATAGGAACTACATATTCTTACCATACAGATGCAGTAATTGACCAAGTAATAAATCAAGTAATGGAAGAAAAACAAATTTCAAGACAACTAGCAGAAAACTATGTATATAGTAGTGGACTTACAATTTACTCAACAGTAGACAATACAATACAAACAAGACTAGAAGAAGAATATGCAAAAGAAAAATATATAAAGAGCGGAAGAGACAAAAAAGATGGAGAATTACTTAATGAACATACACAATCTGGAATGGCAGTTATAGATTACAAAACAGGAAACGTAGTGGGAATAGCAGGTGGACTTGGAACAAAAGAAGGAGCAGGATGGAACAGAGCTACACAAATGAAAAAACAAACAGGATCATCTATAAAACCTATTGCGGATGTAGCACCAGCACTAGAAGAAAAAGTAATCACACCATCAACAATATATATTGACGAAGAAACAGATTTTGGTAATAATTATACACCAAAAAACGATGGTAAAAAATATAAAAATGGACCAATGGAAATTCGTGAATTTATTAAATTATCTAGAAACATACCAGCGGTTAAAATTATGAAAGAATTAACACCGAAAAAATCATTAGAATATTTAACAAAAATGGGATTATCTTCATTAGATGAAAAAGACGATGATGTTCTAGCCTTATCAATTGGAGGAATGACACACGGAGCAAGTCCATTAGAAATGGCAGCAGCATATGGAACAATAGCAAATGGTGGAGTTTATATTACACCAACATTCTACACAAAAGTGGTAGATACAAGTGGAAATACAGTATTAACGCCAAAACAAGAAGAAACAAGAGTATTTTCAGAACAAACAGCATATTTGACACAAGAAATAACAAAAGAACCAACAAAAAGTGGAGGAACAGCATCATATTGTGCAATTTCAGGAATGGATGTTGCAGCTAAAACAGGAACAACAGATACTAGCTATGATAGATGGCTTTGCGGATTTACACCATATTATTCAGCAGCAACCTGGTTTGGATTTGATAACAACGAAGAAGTAAAAGGATTTTCTCAAAACCCAGCAGGACAAATATGGGATGCAGTTATGACAGATATTCATAAAAATTTAGAAAAGAAAACTTTTGAAAGACCAAGTGGAATAGTAGAACAAACAATATGTAAAACAACAGGTGGTTTAGCAACAAAAGGATGCACAAACACCTATAAAGAAATTTTTGCATCAAACAATTTACCAGACAAGTGTCAGGGACATGGAAGTCAAAAAATATGTTCAGAGTCAGGAAAAGTAGCAACAGAATATTGTGCTGAATATTGCCAAGTTAAAACAAATAATTACGGTGCAGTATTACCAAAAGAACAATTAAATCTTTGGAAACCATTAAAAGGAAAATCTTCTACTGGAAAAAAAATAGAAGAAAAATGTGATATACATACTAAACCAAAAGAGACGGAAAAACCAGAAAAACCAGAAGAACCAGCAAATAATACAGTAAATACAGGAAATACTGGAAACACCAACACAGGTAGCGGAAACACAAATACAGGTAATGGAAATACCAATACTGGAGGAGGAAACACTGGTGGAGGAGGTAATACTGGAGAAGATACAAATACAAAACCAGAGACATAATAACCTATTAAAGTTGCCAAACAGAAAAAAACTTTTGGCAACTTTAATAAATACAAGAAAGGAGTTTCATATAATGATATATTTTCATTATATGAGAGAAAAATATGGATTTATATTTTTATAATACATTAACAAAAACAAAAGATAAATTCAAACCTATAAATGACAAAGAAGTTAGAATATATTCATGTGGACCAACTGTATACAAAGATGCAACTATAGGAAATATGAGAACAAATATATTCCAAGATGTTTTAAGAAGAACTCTTCGTTATAATGGATATAAGATAAAACATGCAATGAATATTACAGATGTTGGACATCTAGTTTCAGACGGAGATGAAGGCGAAGACAAAATGCTAAAATCAGCAAGAGAAGAAAATAAAACACCATATGAAATTGCTAAGTATTATACAGAACTATTTTTTAATGACTTAAAAGCATTAAATATAGAAACACCAGAAATTGTATGCAAAGCAACAGATCATATTCAAGATATGCTAAAATATGTAGAAGAATTAGTAGAAAAAGGATATGCATATGAAACTTCTACTGCAATATATTTTGACATTTCTAAACTAGATAAATACCCTATACTTTCAAACTTAAATTTAGAAGAACAAAAAGCAGGAGCAAGAGTAAATGTAGATCCAGAAAAAAGAAACCCATATGATTTTGCTTTATGGATAAAAGCACCAGAAAATCATTTAATGAAATGGGATAGTCCTTGGGGAAAAAGCTATCCAGGCTGGCATATAGAATGTTCAGCAATGGGAAGAAAATATTTAGGAGAACAATTTGATATCCACACAGGAGGAATTGACTTAGTACCAACCCATCACGAAAATGAAATAGCACAGAGCAAAGGTGCTTGTGGAAAAATACCTGCAAACTATTGGCTACATGGAGAATATCTATTGATAAATGGCGGGAAAATGTCAAAAAGTTTAGGAAATGTATACTTAATTAAAGATTTTATAGAAAAAGGATATGATCCACTTGCATATAGACTGTTTAGTTACTCTTGTCACTATAGAAACAAACTAAACTTTACTTGGGATGGATTATTAGCATCAGCAAAATCATTAGAAAGACTAAAAAACGGTTATCAAATGCATTTAGCAGGAAAAGAAGAAATTTCAGAAGAAATAATAGTTGAATATGAAGAAAGATTCCATAAAGCAATTAATGATGATTTAAATATGCCACTTGCAATGGGAGTAGTTTGGGAAGTAGTACGAAGCGAAAAAAAATCTCCAAAACTTGCAAAATTACTAGAAAAATTTGACTCTGTATTAGGACTAAAAATAACAGAAAAAACAGAAGTACAAGAAGAAATACCAAAAGAAATTCTAGAATTAGTAGAAGAAAGAAAAGAAGCAAGAAAAAATAAAGATTGGGCAAAATCAGATGAATTAAGAGATATAATAAATAAAAAAGGTTATAATGTAAAAGACACAAAAGATGGTATTGAAATTACAAAAAAATAAAGTACTAGTAAGAAATAATGATATTTAATAGAAAAGTATTATATATAAAAACAAGGGGGAATAATTATGGCAATATTATTACCAGGAGGAGCAGGATACATAGGAAGTCACACAGCAGTAGAATTATTAAATAAAGGGAAAGAAATCATAATAATAGATAATTTTTCAAATAGCAAACCAGAAGTATTAGACAAAATAAAAGAAATAACAGGAAAAGACTTTAAATTTTATGAGATGGACTATTTAGATAAAGAAAAATTATCAAAAGTATTTGAAGAAAATAAAATAGATAGTGTAATAAACTTTGCAGGATTCAAAGCTGTTGGAGAATCAGTACAAAAACCATTAGAATATTATATAAACAACATATCAGGATGCCTAGTACTCTTAGAAACAATGAAAAAATATGGGGTAAAAAAATTCATATTTAGTTCATCTGCAACAGTATATGGAGATCCAGAAACAATCCCAATTACAGAAGATAGTAAAACAGGAGGAACTACAAATCCATATGGCACAACAAAATTATTTATAGAACAAATTTTAAAAGATTTATATAAAGCAGATAATACTTGGGATATATGTATTTTAAGATATTTTAATCCAGTAGGATCACACGAAAGTGGACTAATTGGAGAAGAACCACAAGGAGTTCCAAATAACTTAATGCCATATATAGCAAGAGTAGCAGTAGGAACATTAAAAGAGTTATCAATATTTGGAAATGATTATGATACAGAAGATGGAACAGGAGTAAGAGACTATATTCACGTAGTAGATTTGGCAAAAGGTCATGTATGTGCATTGGATAAATTAGATAAAGAAGGAAAAGGATTATATATATATAACCTAGGAACAGGAAAAGGATATAGTGTATTAGATATGGTAAAAGCATTTGAAAAAGCAACAGGAAAAAAAGTACCATATAAAATAGCACCAAGAAGAGAAGGGGACATTGCAACTTGTTATGCGGACCCTAAAAAGGCAAAAGAAGAATTAGGTTGGGAAGCAACAAAAACATTAGAAGATATGTGCCGTGATTCTTGGAGATATATAGAAAAAAATAGCTAATATAAAAACCTTATTTGGCATTAATTTAAGATTGCTAAATAAGGTTTTAATATCTCTAAGTATTGTAAAAAATAGAAAAATATAATATAATATTTAAGAAATTTAAAAATAGGAGAGTAAAAAATGATAGATTTTAAACAAGAAATTGCAAAAAAAGTTGCAAAAGCTACAAACTTAGAAGAAAATGAACTAAAAAATTATATAGAAATACCAAAAGACAATACAAATGGAGACTATGCATTTCCATGTTTTAGACTAGCAAAGGAACTAAGAAAAGCACCTCCAGTTATTGCAAATGAAATAAAAGAAAAAATAGAAATAGACGAAAAAATAATAGAAAAAGTAGAAATTGCAGGAGGATATTTGAATTTCTATATAAGTAAAGAATTAATGACAAAAGAAGTATTAAGCGAAATAGCAGATAACGAAAACTATGGAAAATCTAAAATAGGAGAAGGAAAAAATATTGTAATAGACTATTCAGCTCCTAATATAGCAAAACCATTTCATATTGGACATTTACGTTCAACAGTAATAGGAGGAGCATTATACAAAATTTATAAATATCTAGGGTATAACGTAATAGGAGTAAACCATTTAGGAGACTATGGAACTCAATTTGGAAAGCTAATTGAAGGATATAAATTATGGGGAGACGAATATGATATCGAAAAAGACCCAATAAATGAACTAACAAAGATTTATATAAGAATAAATCAAGCTTGCAAGGAAGACGAAAAAGTATTAGAAGCCTGTAGAAATAATTTTAAAAAACTAGAAGACGGAGACAAATATTGTGTAGAATTATGGGAAAAATTTAGAAAGCTAAGCTTGCAAGAATTCCAAAGAGTATATGACTTATTAGGTAGCGAATTTGATTCTTGGAATGGAGAAGCATTTTATTCTGACAAAATGCCAGAAGTAATTGATATACTAGAAAAATCAGGAAAGCTAGTAGAATCACAAGGAGCAAAAATTATAGACTTAGAAGAAGAAGGAATAAACACACCTTGTATCATAGAAAAATCAAATGGATCAACTACTTATGCAACAAGAGACTTAGCAGCAATAATGTATCGAGCAAGAACATATGATTTTGATAAAGCACTATATGTAACATCATATGAACAAGTGCTACACTTTAAACAAGTATTTACAGTTGCAAAATTACTAGGATTAGACGAAAAATATACAAATGGACTAAAACATATTCCATTTGGAATGGTTCTATTAAAAACAGGAAAAATGTCAACAAGAGAAGGAAATATAATAAAACTAGAAGAACTATTAAATGAATCAATAAGCAGAGCAAAAGAAATAATAGAGCAAAAAAATCCTAGCCTAGAAAACAAAGAAGAAGTAGCAAAAAAAGTAGGAATAGGAGCAGTTATATTTAATGACCTATCAAATAGTAGAGTAAAAGACGAAATATTTGACTGGAATACAATATTAAACTTCCAAGGAGAAACAGGACCATATATTCAATACACATATGTACGTACAAAAAGTGTACTAGAAAAAGTAGACAAGATGCCAGAATATGAAGAAATAGATTTAAAGAAATTATCAGATGAATATTCACAAAACATTATAAAACTATTATATAACTTTGAAGATACTTTAATTCAAGTAACTGGAAAAGAAGAACCTTCAATTTTATCAAGATACTTAATAGAACTTGCAAAAGCATTTAGCAGTTTCTATAATGAAAACAAAATAATAACAGAAGAAAAAGAAGTGCAAAATGCTAGAGTATATTTAACATATGCAGTTGGGCAAGTTCTAAAAAAAGGAGCAAATCTACTAGGAATAGAAATGCCAAATAAAATGTAAAAATTTATTGAAATGAAGTTTTCACAAAAGACTATAATAAAAATAAAGAATAATACAAAATATTCCTCAAATTATTAGACAAAAAAGTTTAATAATGAGAGGGATTTTTATTATTAAAATCAAAAATAAAAATAAGTAGAAAAACCTTGTCAAGAAAAAAGTAAAATAGTATAATAAAAAAGAAAATAAAAAAATAAAGAGAAAAATAGGAGAAAAAAGATGGCAAAAGAAAAAAAGAAAAAAGGATTAAAAATCTTTGGAATAATAGTATTAATATTAGTAATTATGTTAGCAGTAATAATAGGAGGAACTTTCTGGTTTGTAAGTGATAAATTAGGAAAAATGCAACAAATAGATTTAAAAGAAGAAGATTTAAATGTATCAGCAAGTGTAGAAGAAAACTTAGCTGATTTTCGTAATATTGCAATTTTTGGGATAGATTCAAGAGAAGATAGTTATTCAAAAGGAAACAGAAGTGACTGTATTATTATAGCTAGTATTAATAATAAAACAAAAGAAGTAAAATTGGTATCTGTTTATCGTGACACTTATGTACAAATTGAAGGATATGGATTAGATAAAATTACACATGCTTACTCTTATGGAGAAGCTCCACTTGCTATAAAAACATTAAATACAAATTTAGATCTGAATATAAAAGAATTTGTAACAGTTAATTTTGATGCAGTAAAAGAAATAATTGATGATATTGGTGGAATTAGTATGGAAATTACTTCAGAAGAAGTATCACATATTCCAGGCATATCAAAACCTGGAACTTACAATTTAACCGGAGAGCAAGCATTGGCATATGCAAGAATTAGACACGCAACTGGAGGAGATTATAAAAGAGCAGAAAGAATGAGAGATGTTTTAATAGCTGTTGCAAACAAAGTAAAAACTATGAATATAAGCCAATTAAATAACTTAGTAAATAATTTATTACCAAAAGTTTATACAAATATAACGGCAAGTGATATATTTAGTTTGTTGCCAAGTATAACAAGTTTTAAAATAACAGATAGCATAGGATGGCCATATGAAACAAAGGGAAAAACCATAGATAGGTGGTATGGAATTCCAATTACTTTAGAAAGCAATGTAACTAAATTACATCAAGAAGTATTTGGAGAAAATAATTATGTACCATCAGATAATGTAAAACAAATTAGTAATGAAATTGTAGAAAAAACAGGTTATGCCAAATAAAAGAATATGAAAAAATAAAATGATAGGGGAAAAATATGTATCTAAAACTAAAAAGAACAATTGATTTTATACTAGCAACTATTCTTATAGTTATATTCGCTTTACCAATGCTAGTAATTGCTATTGCAGTGAAACTAGAAGATGGAGGAAAAGTAATTTATAAATCTAGAAGAATGGGAAAAGGATTAAAAGAATTTAATGTATATAAATTTAGATCTATGAAAATTCATAGGAAAGAGTTACAAAGCGAGCTGTCTCATGAACAAATGGTAACCAAAGTTGGAAAATTTATTAGAAAGACAAGCTTAGATGAACTTCCACAATTATTTAATATTTTAAAAGGGGAAATGAGCTTTATAGGACCAAGACCTTGGATACCGGAATATTATGTATGGTTTACAGAAGAGCAAAAAAGAAGAACAAATGTATTGCCGGGAATTTCAGGACTTGCCCAAGTAAGAGGAAGAAACGGGATTAACATATTTAAAAAAATCGATTATGATTTAGAATATGTACATAATATAGGATTTAAGCAAGATCTTAAATTAATTTTTGAAACAATAGCAACAGTTTTTTCAAAAACTAATGCCGAAATATCTGAACAAGGAATAAAAAAAGAAATTAGAGATTTACAAGAAAGTAGGCAAATTAGTAAAGTAAGTTAAAACTAAACTTAAAAATAGAAGGAAGAAAATATGAAAAAAGTATTATTCGTAGCAACTGTAACTGGACATATAAATGCATTTCATATACCATATCTAAAATGGTTTAAAGAACAAGGATATGAAGTTCATGTAGCTACCAGTGGGGAAGAAGAAATAGAATACTGTGATAAACACTTTAACATACCATTTAAGAGATTCCCTTTTAGAATTAGCAATATAACAGCATATAAAAAATTAAAAAAAATAATAAATAAAAATGATTATAATATCATCCACTGTCATACACCAGTTGGAGGAGTTCTAGCAAGGCTAACTGCAAGAAAGGCAAGAAAAAATGGAACAAAAGTAATATATACTGCACATGGATTTCATTTTTATAAAGGAGCACCATTACTTAATTGGTGCATTTATTATCCAATAGAAAAAATATGTGCAAAATGGACGGATTGTTTAATTACAATAAATGAAGAAGATTATAATCTAGCTAATAAAAAGTTAAATGCAAAAAGAGTAGAATTTATAAACGGGGTTGGAGTAGATAAAAGCAAATTTGATTTTGTAATGCAAAATGAAGAAAAAGAGAAAATAAAACAAGAATTAGATTTAGATAAGGAAGATTTTGTTTTAATACAAGTTGGAGAATTAAATAAAAATAAAAACCAAATAATGACAATAGAAGCAATGAAGCAACTAGTAAAAAAGAATGAAAATGTAAAATTATTGTTAGTAGGAAAAGGAAATTTAAGAGAATATTATTTAGAAAAAATAAAAGAATATAACTTAGAAAATAATGTATTTTTAGTAGGATATAGAAATGATATACCAAAACTTTTAAAAATATCAGATTGTTTAATTTCTACAAGCAAAAGAGAAGGATTACCAGTAAATTTAATAGAAGGTGCAATGAGTGGGATACCAATAATTGCGACAGATTGTCGAGGAAATAGAGATATAGCTCCAAAAACTGTAAAGATAAATGATGTTGATGAACTTTTAAATAATATAGAAAGTTGTATTCAAAATAAAGAACCATATTTGTGTAAGAAAACTGAAAAATATAAATTAGAAAAAATAGTAAATAAAATGGGAGTAATATACTGCAATGAAAAATAAAATAGCATCTATTCTAAAAAATAATCGAATAGTTTATAGTATATATTCAAGTGTTTTTAATATAATTTTTAAATTTTTAAAAATATTTATAAAAACGCAGAACAATATAATTCTTATTAACTCTTTTGGAGGAAAAAAATATGATGATAGCCCAAGAGTTATTTTTGAATATATGATTACACAAAAAAAATATGAAAAATATAAAATATATTGGGCATTTGATAATCCAGAAAAATTTGAAATAAAAAAGGCAGAAAAAATAAAAGTAAATAGTTTAAAATATTTTATTATAGCATTAAAGGCAAAATATTGGATAACTAATTCTGCTATTGAAAAAGGGTTGAAATTCAAAAATAAAAATACAATATATATTAACACTTGGCATGGAACAACAATAAAAAAGATGGGAAAAGATGCTCCGGAAACAGCGTTTAAATTTAAAACATCTAAATATGATGTAATGTATGCACAAAGTCAATATGATATAGATATATTCTCAAAAGCTTTTGAATTGCCAAAAGATATATTTGCTTTAGTAGGTTTGCCAAGAAATGATGAACTTTTTAATGTAAATGAAAAAGAAATACAAGAAATAAGAATGAAACTAAATATCCCAAAAGGCAAAAAAGTTATTTTATATGCGCCAACTTTTAGAGAGTATAATAGAGATAAAAATGGGTGTGTAATTGCGCCACCAATAGATATAGAAAAATGGAAAGAAAAATTATCCAAAGATTATATAGTACTATTTAGAGCTCATTACGAAATAAATAATGTGCTAGGAATAAAGGATGACGAATTTATTTACAATGTATCAAATTATCAAAACTTAAATGAACTAATGAAAATATCCGATATTTTAGTATCAGATTACTCTAGCATTATGTTTGACTACTCAATCCTTAAAAGGCCAATATTTAGTTATGCATATGATTATGAAGAATATAAAGAAAAAAGAGGAATGTATATTAACATAAAAACAGAATTGCCAAATGGAATTTGTGAAAATGAAGATGAACTATTAGATAAAATAATTAATTGTGATTTTGAAAAAGAAAAAAGTAAAACTGAAAGTTTTTTAAGGAAATACATACAAAATGATGGTAATGCAAGAAAATATATAGATGAGATAATATCATAATAAGTATTAGACGTTTGGATATTAAAAAAAGAAGAAAAGAAGGAGTAAAAAATGAAAAGGGTATTAACTTATGGAACTTTTGATTTATTACATTATGGGCATATAAGAATTCTAGAAAGAGCTAAAAAATTAGGTGATTATTTAATCGTAGCTTTATCAACAGACGAATTTAACAAGGTAAAAGGGAAAAAGGCTTACCACAATTATGAAACAAGGAAAAAGATGCTAGAAGCACTAAGATGTGTAGATTTAGTAATTCCAGAAAAAAGTTGGGAGCAAAAAATTGATGATGTAAAAAACTATTATGTAGATATTGTTGTTATGGGATCAGATTGGGCAGGAAGTGATAAATTTGATTATTTAAAACAATACTGTCAAGTTATATATTTGGATAGAACAGAAGGAATTTCAACAACTAAAATAAAGAATGATTTAAATTTACAAGAACCAATAAACGGGATAAATCAAATTCCTAATAATTAGTAAAAGGAGTTAAAATGATTAGAGTATTACATATTCTAGGTGGAATGAACCAAGGTGGAACAGAGAATTTCTTAATGAATTTATATAGAAGTATAGACAAAGAAAAAGTTCAATTTGATTTTTTAGTAAATCGAGTAGGTGTGTTTGATGAAGAAATAAAATCATTAGGTGGAAATATTTATTATATACCAGCTTTACAAAATATAGGACAATTTAAATATACCAAAAATTTAGATAAATTTTTTAAAGAACATAGTGAATATAAAATAATTCATTCACACCTAAACCAAGTTACAGGACTAATTTTAGAAAGGGCTAAAAAAGCTAATATACCTGTCAGAATTGCGCATAGTCACAATTCAAAATCAAATAAAAACCTTTTTATAAAAATTTATAAAAAATATTTACAAAGTAAAATATTAAAAAATGCAACTAATTTATGGGCATGCTCAAAATTAGCTGCACAATGGTTATATGGAAAAAAAGAAATAAATAATGTTGACATTATACCAAATGCTATAGATGCAGAAAAATTTATATATAAAGAAGAAACAAGAAAAAAACTAAGAAAAGGATTCAATATAAATGAAGATGCCTTTGTAATAGGAAATATTGCAAGAATGTCTTATCAAAAGAACCATATGTTTTTAATAAAAATTTTCTATGAATTAAAAAAAATAGAAAAAGAAGCAAAAATGGTGATTGTGGGAAATGGAGAAGAAAAAGAAAAAATAATTTCTGAAATTACACATTTAAATTTAGAAAATGATATTATTTTATTAGAAGATAGGAAAGATATTAACGAAATATTGCAAATGATGGATTATTTTGTTTTTCCGTCAAGATTTGAAGGACTAGGAATTGTATTAATAGAAGCACAAACAGCAGGACTTAAATGTATTACAAGTAAAGATGTAGTTCCTTCAGAGGTTGCAATTACTGATTTAGTTGAATTTTATTCATTGAAGAAATCACCTAAAGAATGGGCTAAAAAAATATACTTACATAAAAAATATGATAGAGAAAATCAATTACAGAAAATAAGAAAAGCCAATTATGATGTAAAAAACTTAATAGAAAAAATACAAAAAAAATATATTACTTATTATAATGAAACAAAGGAGAAAAAATGTTGAAAAAAATATTTACCATATTATTAATAATATTTCCAATTTTATATATGTATCAAACTCCAATTCTAACCTTAACTGTTGCAGATGTGCTTTTAATAATTCTTATACCGTTTTTGCTAATAGATATGGCAAGAAAAAAAATAAAAATTTCTATATATAAGCCTTTAGGAATAGTGGTATTGTATATAATTTTGCAAACATTAATTATTATTTTATTATCAAATGATAGCAATATCAATTCAATAATTTTTTCGATAAGTAGATTACTTTTATACTATACAGTGTTAACAGTGTTTACTAAAACCTATTTCGACATAGAATTTGGTATAAAAATTTATAAGAAAGTAGCAATATTTGTTTGTTGTTTTTTATTTTTACAAATAATATGTGAAAAACTTTTTGGATTTTATATACCAGGAACTATACCAGGATTACCGGTATCAGAAGCACTAACAGAATATAATGAACAAAAATCAGCTGGGAATCCTGCAAGATTAAGGAGTTTATTTGCTGAACCAGCGCATTTTTCAACATATGTATCTTTAATTTTTGCAATTGATTTGTTAAAAGAAAATAAAATAAACAAAAGAATAATAATATATACATTGGGACTATTACTATCAGGCTCTAGTACTGGAATTTTTATGGTTGCAATAATATATGCAATATATTTTATTAAAAATATGAAAAGTTTTTCAAAGAGAACAATAATTAATATAACAGTTGTGATGGCTTTAATAGCAATAATCTTGCCTATGTATATGCAAACAGAATCATTTAAGATTTTTTTCGAAAGAACTTTTGTAAACGAGAATAGCTCAATAGATGGTAGATTTGAAAATTATGGAATGGTGTTAGAAGAAACAAATACTATAAATTTGATATTTGGAAGGGGAACTTTTGCTGAAATAGATGGCTATATTCCAGCATTACCAAGAATTTACTTTTACTATGGAATAATAGGGATGATATATTTTATTATAAGATCAGCAAGGAATTTTATAAAGCTCAAAGGAACGCAATTTGCAAGTTGGCTAGTATTATTTATTTTAATCTTCCCAACTGAACTTATTTTTGGATATCTTATTATGGTTTATATGCCATTTATAATAAAAGGAGAAAACGAAAGAAAAAGCGGTAATATTGATTCAATAGAAGGAAGTACAAAAATTATATATTAATCAATAATATGTAAAATAACAGAAACTAAAATATGGAGGAAATATGAACGTAGCATTTTCTAGTGATAATAACTATGTAAAACAATTGGAAATAAGTATGATTTCGTTGTTTGAAAATAATAAAGACAAAAATATCAATGTATATGTTATTGATAATGGAATAGAAGAAAAAAACAAAGAAAAACTAAATAACATTGCAAAAAGATATAATAATACAATAAAATATTATAATTTTAATGAACTAACTAGCGGATTAGAAACTGATAAGAGTTTCCCGATTAGTTCATTTGGAAGAATTTTTTTGCCAAGAATTAAAGAAATAGATAAAATTATATATTTTGATTGTGATTCAATAATAGCAGATTCTATAGAATCATTATACAATATAGATATATCTAGTTATTATGTTGCAGGAGTGCAAGATACTGTCTATAACTTTTATAAAGAATTGATTGGGCTAGATAAAGAGTATAGATATATAAATGCACGGAATGATGGTTTTAAATTTAAAAAAAATGCGAGAAGATAATATAACAGATAAATGTTTAAAATTTATAAAAAAATATAAAGGAAGTGTACCACATCACGACCAGGGAACAATTAATGCAGTTTGCAATGAAAAAATTTTAGTTATACATCCTAAATATAATGTACAATCTCCAATGTTTACATATACAGCAGATAAAATTAAAAAAATGTATAAAATTAAGCAGTACTATAGTCAAGAAGAAATAGAAGACGCTATTAAAAATCCAGTATTTATTCATTTTACGGATGGCTTTTTTAATAGACCTTGGAATAGAAATTGCTCGCACCCTAAAAAAGACATATATTTAAAATATATGGAAAAGAGTCATTGGAAAGATCAAATAGATGATGTAAAGTTAAATAGAAATGTAACTATAATGAAAGAGATGTATAATATATTACCTTTTAAAATATATTGTATTTTCACAACAGTTATTGCTAAAAGAAAAGAAAAAAGAATAAAGAAAAAATATGAAAATAAGGAGAGAAAATAAATTGAATATAGTTTATTCAACAGATGAAAACTATGCAAAATTTTGCTTAGTATCATTAGCTTCACTAATAGAATCAAATAAAAACAAAAAAAATATAAAAATATATATTATTGAAAATAATTTAAGTAAAAAAACAAAACAAAAAATGGAAGAAATAGTTCTAAATAATGGAGAGCTAAAATTTATAGATTACAAAAAGATTTATCAAGACTTAGGGGAAGGTAATTCTTTCCCATTTGCTGGATATGCAAGATTATTTATACAAGATGAGATACAAGAAGACAGAGTAATTTATTTAGATTGTGATTTGATTGTAAAAAATAATTTAGAAGAATTATATAAAATGGAAATGGGAGAAAATTGGATAGGTGGAGTAGAAGATCCGTGTGGCTCAGAAAGTATAAAAATACCAATAGGAATGAATAAAAATGATAAATATATTAATTCAGGAGTGCTATTAATTAATTTAAAAAAATGGAGAGAAATAGATTTTAAAAAATTAGTTATAGAATTTATAAAAAAATATAATGGGAATGTAGCTCATAGAGACCAAGGAATTATAAACGGAATTTGTAAAGGACATATATTATATTTAAGTCCAAAATTTAATTTAATGCCAGAAATGATAATGATGAAGCCAGAACAACTAAAGAAAATTTATAAAATGAAAGAATTTTATACAGACGAAGAACTAAAAAAAGCAAAAGAAAATCCAACTATTGTTCATTTTATAAGAAAAGTATATAATCGCCCATGGTTTATAGAAAATCCTCATCCATATCAAAAAGATTTTTTACAATATTACGAAAAATTTGGAGGAAAATTAGAAAGCTCTCCATTACCTAAAAAAGTGAGAACAAGAATATTTATATATCAGCATTTTCCATTTCCAATATACTTCGCTTTAGAAAAAATCTTAGAGTATAAAAGAAAGAAAAAAACGTTAAAAAATTATAAACAAAAAATATAAGAAAAAGACAAAGGAGAGATAATGCAACGTACAAGCAGTTCAATTAAAAATTTAATATTTGCATTTATTGGACAAGCAGCAGGAGTAGTAATAAACTTTATAGCCAGAATAGTTTTTTTGAAAATATTAACAGCTGAATATTTAGGATTAAATGGATTATTTACAAATATATTATCTATGCTATCATTGATGGAATTAGGTGTAGGAACAGCAATGACTTTTAGCTTATATAAACCATTAGCAATAACAGACAAAGAAAAAGTAAAATCGCTAATGCATCTGTATAGGAAAGCATATATAATAATAGGAATATTAGTTTTAGTAATTGGTATAGGAATAACACCACTTCTACCATATTTTGTAGATAAAATGCCAAATATAAATGAAAATATAAATCTTATATATATATTATTTGTAATAAATACAGCAATATCATATTTTTACTCATATAAAAGGTCATTAATAAGTTCAGACCAAAAAAGATATATTGCTACAGCATATAGATATGGATTTTACTTTTTCTTAAATATCATACAAATTATTGTTTTATTATTAACTAAGAACTATATTTGGTATTTAGTGACCCAAATAATATTTACTTTTATGGAAAACGTAGCTGTATCAAAAAAAGCAGATAAATTATATCCATATTTGAAAGAAAAAAATATCAAAAAATTAGAAAAAAGCGATACTGAAAAGATAAAAAAGAATGTTGTTGCAATGGTAGGCCATAAGATAGGCGGAATAGTAGTAGGTGCTACAGACAATATAATACTATCTAAATTTGTTGGACTAATAGAAGTTGGTATATATTCTAATTATTATCTTATAATAAATGCTTTGAATATAATAATAGGACAAGTTTTTACAGCTATTACTGCTAGTGTAGGAAATCTAGTAGCTACAGCCAATAAGGAAAAGGTTTATAATATATTTAAAAAGACATTTTTCTTAAACTTTTGGCTATATGGTTTTTCTTCAATATGTTTACTAGTTTTATTTAATAGCTTTATAACCATTTGGCTTGGAAGTGAATATTTATTTTCAATGAATATAGTCTTAGTTCTTGTTATAAATTTTTATGTAACAGGAATGAGAAAAGCAGTTTTAACTTTTAGAGATGCCACTGGATTATATTGGGCAGATCGATACAAACCATTTGCAGAATCAATAATTAATATAGTAGCATCAATTATATTAGTAAAAATATTTGGCACAATAGGTGTATTTATTGGAACTTTTATAAGCACAATGACAACTTGTTTTTGGGTAGAGCCATATGTTTTATATAAATATGAATTTGGATTAAATATAAAGCCATTTTTGAAAAAATATATATCATATACAGTTTTAATGATTGTATCTGGAATAATTACGGTTAGTATTTGCAACCTAATAAAAATTACTGGAATAATAGGATTTATTATTAATACTTTTATATGCGTTATAGTTATAAATGCAATATTTTTTATGGTATTACATAGAACAGAAGAATTTAAATATTTTAAAGACTTAATATCAGAATTTGTAAAAAGTAAATTTGTAAAAGGAAAAAAATAATGTAACATATTTTACAATATAAAAGGGGGAAAAATGCAAGAGCTAAAACGAAAATCAAATCTAGAAATTTTAAGAATAATTTCAATGATTATGATAGTAATGCATCATTATGCATTATATAGCGGATTTTTATGGGAAAATGAAATTACAGTAAACAGAATAATAGTAAACTTTTTTGAAATGTTTGGAAAAGTAGGTGTTGTTATTTTTATACTTATTTCAGGATATTTTTATGATAAAACAAAATTTAAACTAAAAAAATTTATCACTTTAATTTTACAAGTTTGGATTTTTTCAATTATAGGACTGATAATAGGAGTAATTAGCAACAGTGATAAACTAAATATATCAAATATTATAAAATCTATATTTCCTATATCATTTTCTACATATTGGTTTGCAAGTTGTTATATTTTAATTTATATATTTTCGCCATTTTTAAAGAAAATAATAAACAATATATCTAAAAGAGACTATAAAATTCTATTAACTATTATGTTACTTATATGGTTTGTATATCCAACCATTCCAAAGGTAGAAACATATTCAAATGTTTTCATATCACTTATAGTAATATATCTAATAGGAGGATATCTAAAAAAATACGGTATAAGATTTTTAGATAGTAACAAAAATAATATTAGCATTAGTATTATCATATTCATTATATTTATTATGAATATAATAATGCTTAGTATAGAAATACTTGCTATAAAAATACCATTATTGCAAGACAAATGGATGTATTTTAATGGAGAAAGAAGTATTTTTGTATTAATATTAGCAATCTTATTATTTTCAGTATTTAAAAATTTGAATATTAAAAATAACAAAATTATTAATAAAATAGCAGCTACAACTTTTGGAATATATTTAGTACACGAAAATATTTTTTTAAAGGATATTATTTGGAATAAAATAGTACAAGGGGCTAAATTTATAAATTCACCATTTTTAATATTGAATGCTATTTTAGGAGTGCTAGGAGTTTTTATTATATCTTCTATAATTTATTGGGTTGTTGAAAATGCTATTATTGTTAATTTAATAAAAATAATAGAAAACATATATCATAGAACAAAAGAAATAAAACGTTATAATGAGTTAAAAAATAAAGTAATAGAATTTTATAATAAATAGATAAAGTAAAGTTATATAGCTTTACTTTAATTTTTTACCAAAATCTTGAAAATTATCAAAAAATATGGTATTATGTAAAACGATAGAGAGGGGATGAGAATATGAATATAGAATTCACAGAATTAACCATTCGAATTTTATTACTATTCATACCTGGGATTATTACAAATATGCTAGTTAATAAGTTAACTGAGAGAAAAAAAGAAAATAATGTTTATTTTTTTATTAGATCATTTATTTATGGGATTTTTTCATATTTTTTGTTATACATAATATGTATGTTTTTAAATTGGATTATTCCACCAATAATAAAATCTGTATGCATAAACCAACCAGTAATAAGAGAATTTAAGGTTACTTTTTTAGAATGCCTAATAAATACTAAAAAAGAATTTAATATATTAGAAATCATTTATGCAACTATAATTGCACTACCTTTAAGTTTTATAGTGTCTTATATCGAAAATAAAAACTTAATTAATAAAATAGCTCAAAAATTAAATATATCAAATAAATTTGGAGAAAATGATGTATGGAGTTATGTTTTTTCAAGTTTACCTACAGATGTGTGGGCAATTATAAGAGATTTTGATAAAAAAATAATATATGAAGGATGGCCATCAGCATTTTCATTTAACTACACTGAAAACGAACTATTTTTAGAAAATGTTACAGTATATGACTTAGACTCGAATAAACTCTATGAAATAGATTCAATGTATATAACTATGGAACCTAATAAAATGAATATCGAATTTAGAAAAGTAGAATATAATGATAAGGAGGGATAAAAATGCAAGGAGATGTACAAAGAATGCCAGATTACAACAAAAAAAGAATATTAATAGAAGGTGCAAGCAAAAAAGGAGGAATTAATCCAGGAAGAGTACCACCAAGACCCAAAACACCACCACCTAATAAGAAAAAGAAAAAATAAATTTAAAAATAGAATTTTTGTCGAAAAACGCGATGAAGAAGTCAAGGAATATATAACAAAAACTTGACTTTTTCTTTTTTAATGATAAAATTATAACTTATAAGTAATAAAACTAACAATAAAAAATAAATGTAAAATGATAATAAGGAGGATATTAAGAATAAGGCATAAAATAAAAGATGAAAAAAATTTAGGGATAATACAAATGCTAGAAGAGAATGAAATTTTGAATTCTATTTCTAAGATTATTATAAAATATAGAAAAGATAAAAAGTTAACACAGCAAGAATTTGCAAAAAGAGTAGGAGTAAAACAATCTATGATATCTAAAATAGAAAGTGGAAAGAATAATGCAACATTTAGGGAGATTTATAGAATATCGAGAAAAGCAACAAATTCTAATGAAATATTTAAGAAAATTTTAAAAGAAATTTTGGAAAATTTGGAGGAGACTGAGGAAGTAATAAATTATTATGAAAAAAGTGCTCTTAAATAATTAAAAAGTAAAGATATTTAGGGACAAAAATATCTTTATTTTTTTCTAAAAAATATTGCAAAAGAACAAACTTAAATGTATACTATAAAAGTAAAAAAATACAAAAGAAACAAATTAAGGGGGAAAATATGGAAGAACTAGACTTAAAACAATTAATAGGAATTTTCTGGAGCAGAAAATTAGAAATAATATTAATAATAATAATATTTGCTATAATAGGAGTAATTTATACAATAGCATTTACAACACCAATGTATAGCTCATCAACAACATTAGTATTAGCATCGTCAAACAGTGAGAAATCTTCTTCAAATACGATAACAGCAACAGATATAACTGTCAACTCAAAGCTAGTATCAACTTATAGTGAACTAGTGAAGAGTAAAAACGTGATAAGAGAAGTAATTGATAATTTGCAAATGGATATTAATGAAGAAGAATTAAGAAACAATGTAAAAGTAAGCTCAGTAAAAGATACAGAACTTTTAGAAATAACAGTTACAACAAAAGAAGCAGAAGTAGCACCTAAAGTAGCAAATGAAATAGCAAAAGTATTTACAGAAAAAGTAAAAGAAATTTATAATATTGAAAACGTACAAGTTGTAGATGAGGCAGAAATAAGTAATACACCATCAAACATTAACCATAAAAAAGATATTGTAATATTTGCTTTTATAGGTCTTGTAGTAGCCTTTATGTATGTACTAATTGCCAATATGTTAGATACAACAGTAAAAACAGCTGAAGAAGTGGAAAAAGAGTTTAAACTACCAGTTCTAGCATCTATTCCAGTCTATAATACAGATTTACAAAAGTCAAAAGGAAGAGGAGGAAGAAGATAATGAAAAAAGAATTAATAGTTCACCAAGATCCTAAATCTCCAATTTCAGAAATATTTAGAACTTTAAGGACAAATATTCAATTTATGAATGCAAAAGGAAAATTAAGAACAATATTAGTAACATCTACTTTACCAGGAGAAGGGAAAAGTTGGGTTTCTTCAAACTTAGCTGTAACTTTTGCTCAAGCAGGTAAAAGAGTGGTAATAATAGATGCAGATATGAGAAAAGGAAGACAATATAGTATATTTGGATTATCTCCAACTCCAGGACTTTCAAACTACCTATCTGGAATGGATAGTGACTATAATGATGTTGGAACAGAGAATTTATCAAATTTTGTACAAAAAACAGATATCGAAAACTTAAGTATTATTTCAGCAGGAAATGTTCCACCAAATCCATCAGAACTATTAATAATGACTAAAATGGAAGAATTATTAGATAAATTAAAAGAAAGTTATGATATTATAATTATTGATGGAACACCAAGCCAGTTAGTAACAGATTCTTTAATTTTAACAAGATTAGTAGACACTACATTAATTGTTACAGCAAGTAAGCAAACAAAAAAAGAAGATTTAAAAAAAGTAATTAGTAATATAAAACATGTTGGAGGAAAAATTGCTGGTATTGTTGTAAATAAAATGGAGATTTCAGCTAAAAAATATAATGAAACCTATTATTATGGTTCAACAAGAGAATCACAAAGAGGAAAAAGTAAAAGTGAAAAAATATATCAAAGAACAGCATCCATAATACAACCTAGAAATAGAAGTAAAGAAAATGAATTGCTAGAACAAACAAGTATTGAAGAAATAAAAGAAGAGCCAAAAACATTAGAAAAAAATATAAAAATAAAAAAGAAAGAAGAAATATCATTAGAAAAAACGACAGACATATTAAATCAGATAAATCAATATTTGGATGAAGAAAAGAAGAATTTAAAATAGAACGAAAAATTAAAAGGAGAATACAAGATGATAGATATACATACACATATATTACCAAATATAGATGATGGGTCAAGAAGCATAGAAGAAACATTTAATTTAATAAAAGAAGCACAAAATGTAGGATTTGAAGCAATTGTTTCTACATCTCATTATATGGAGGGATACTATGAAACAAACACTCCAGAAAGAGAGGTATGGATAAATGCAATTTATGAGAATTTAAAAACTAAAAATATACATATGAATTTATATCTAGGAAATGAAATTTATATGTCAGAAAATATGATTTCATTATTAGAAGAAGGGAAAGCATCAACCATCAACAATACAAGTTATGTGCTGTTCGAAATGCCATTAAATGCAGAACCATTAAATTTATATGATATAATTTATGAAATGCAACAATATAAAATTGTTCCGATTTTAGCACATCCAGAAAGATACACATTCATACAAAAAGAGCCAGAATTAGTTTATGACTTAATTCAAAAAGGGGTATTAATGCAAGCAAATTATGGAAGTATTATTGGACAATATGGAGAAAAAGCACAAATTATTGTACAAAAATTTTATGAAAACAATATGATTCATTTACTAGGATCAGACGTTCATAGGCAAAATACCATTTATCCTAAAATACCACAAATTTTATCAAAATTAAATAGCATAATAGGAGAGGAAAAACTAAAAGAACTAACAACAACTAATCCAAAATTAGTTTTACAAAATAAAAGAATAGATATAGAAGAGCCACATATAATAGAATTAACATTAAAAGAAAAAATGCTTATGATAAAGGGCGATTCATTAGGTAAAATGATAAAAAAGCTAATAAAAAAATAAAAAGAAAAGGAAGTAATTTTATGAGAAAATATTTTGGAACAGATGGAATTAGAAGAATTGCAAATACAGAATTAACACCAGAGTTAGTATATAGGGTGGCAAAAGCTGGGGCGTATGTTTTATCTAAACATACTGATCACACACCTAATATTTTAATTGGTAGAGATACGCGTATTTCAGGAACATTAATTGAAAGTGCTATGCTTGCCGGATTTTTAAGTTATGGAGCAAATGTTAAATTATTAGGAGTTATACCAACTCCAGCAGTTGCATACTTAACTAGAAAATTAAATGCAGATGCAAGCGTTGTAATTTCTGCATCACATAATACATATGAATTTAATGGTATTAAATTCTTCAGCAATAAGGGAATGAAAATTCCAGATTCACTAGAAGAAGAAATTGAAGAAGTAATGGAATCAGGAAAATTAGAAGAACTAACTGCTGTAAATGATGAAATTGGAGTATCTGAGTATTGTTTAGATTTAATAGATGAATATGTATATTTCTTCAGAAAGAATTTTGACGATGAAATCGAAAAGTATAACAATAAAGACTTTATAGTAGGTCTAGACACAGCAAATGGAGCAACATCTGTTGTAGCTGAAAAAGTTTTTAAAGCTTTAGGAATTAATTATAAAATTATTAATAATAATCCAGATGGAATAAATATAAACGATAATTGTGGTTCTACCCATTTGGATAACTTAAAGAAATTTGTATTAGAAAATAAATTAAGTTTAGGGGTTGCCTACGATGGAGATGGAGATAGATGCTTAGCAGTAGATGAACAAGGAAACGAAATAGATGGAGATATATTATTAGCAATAATTTCACAAAATTTAAGAAGAAAAGGAAAATTAGAAAAAGATACAATAGTAGCTACTGTTATGAGTAATTTGGGATTAAATAAATATGCAAGAGATAATGGCTTAGAATTACTACAAACACAAGTAGGAGATAGATATGTATTAGAAGAAATGCTAAAAGATGGATTTAACTTAGGAGGAGAACAATCTGGACACGTTATTTTACTAGATTATAACCCAACAGGAGATGGAATTTTAACATCAATAATGCTTATAAAATCAATATTAGAAGAAGGAAAAAAAGCTTCTGAATTAGCAAGCATTGTAACTTTATATCCACAAGTATTAATAAATGCAAAAGTAAATGCTGATAAAAAATATGATTATAAACAAGACGAAGAAATAAAAAATGCTATAGAAAAACTGGAAAAAGAATTTGCAGGAAACGGAAGAGTTTTAATTAGACCATCAGGAACAGAACCATTAGTAAGAGTAATGATAGAAGGAGAAAATCAAGAATACATTACAAGTAAAGCACAAGAAATTGCAGATTTGATAGAAAGAAAGTTAAAATAATGTAATAAAAATGTAATAAAAACGTAAACAAAAAAACTTTGAAAAAAGAATATTTTAATGATATATTATATATATACATATTATACGAAGGAAGAAGGAAAAAATATGTTTATATTTGATATATCAAATCCACTAACATTAATATTAATGTTGGCAGCAACAGTTTTGTTAATATTTTTAGCACAAGAACTTAAAAGAAGTTCAGTAGGAGCGATAACATTATTTACATATTTAATAATACTTATTATGCATGTAACACAATTATTAACATTGCAAGAAGAATATAGAAATATGTTATCAACTTTATCAAAATGCGTTGCTATTGATTTTATATTTGTTTTAATTACTTTTTTCTCATATCTATGGATAGATGATATTGAAACTAAAGTAAAAGGGAAAAAAAGTATTAATAATAGTTTGGATTGGTTTTGGAAGAAAATTTAAAAAAACGGAACATAAGAAAGTTGTTTCTTATGTCCCGTTTTTTCTTTTATGTGTCATAAAAAAGCGACATATTTTTATAACTATTGAATATAATAAATATAATAGACCTAGGGACAAGGAGAAAAATATGTTTAATGTCACAGTATTAAGAATGAAAGATCTTTTAAAATATTTCATAGGAACTATGATAATAATTTTAATAATAGTAATAATATTTAAAAATTTTAAAAAACCTACCCAAGAAATAAAATTTTTAGAAACATTAAAAAAATCAATAAGTTCGTTGGTAGAAGAAAATTTAACATCATATATGGAACAAACAATTCCAGCGATGAGTAGTATAAATGAAGAATATAAAAAACAAGCAAAAGAAGAAATAACTAAAAAACAAAATACGGAAAATAATATTTTATATAGTATCTTAAATTCACAAATTAGTTCTATAAAAGGGATGGAAGAACAAGAAAAAGATAACATAAAAGTAGCGGAAGACGAAAATGAAAAAGAAAATGCAAAACAAACAAATGAAACAGAAACAAGTAATAAAAAAGAAGAAAATCCTGTTGCAGAAGCAGGAACAAAAACAGAAGTAATAACTAACAATCCAATTAGTGAAAATAGTAATGTGCAATATGGAAAAGTAAAAATTAAAAACCAAACAGATTATGTATTAACAGAAGAAATGTTAAAACCAGATATAAAAATAGAAAATAAAAATATAGTATTATTTCATACACATAGCTGTGAAAGCTATACCTCAAGCGAAAAATATTCATATACACCAACAGGAAACTTTAGAACAACAGACTTAAACTTTACAGTAACAAGAGTTGGAACAGAATTAGAAAATGAACTAAAAAAATATAATTATAATGTAGTACATAACAAAGATTATCACGACTATCCATCTTATAATGGATCATATACAAAATCATTAGCAACTGTAGAAAATATACTAAAAACAACACCAAGTGATATCATAATAGATGTACATAGAGACGCGATTGGATCAAGAAGTGATTATGCACCAACCGTAAAAATAGGAGATACAGACGAAGCAGCACAATTAATGTTTGTAATACGGAACAAATAATGGAGGATTATGGCATCCTAATTGGAATCAAAATTTAAAATTTGCTATAAAAGTACAAGAAAAGGCAGAAGAGATGTATCCAGGATTATTTAAGCCTATAATGCTTACAAAATCTAGATATAATCAACATACAGGAAAATATGCAAGTATAATAGAAGTAGGTGCAACACGGAAATACATTAGAACAATGTTTAACAAGTATGAAATACTTAGCAAAAGTAATGGATGAAGTTTTAAAATGAACTTTAGGGACGTTCCTTAAAGTTCATTTTCATTTAATTGCTATAATATTAAGAATATAATTAAAAAAGTGAACTTTAAGGAACGTCCCTAAAGTTCATTCTCAAAAAAAAGAAATACCCCTTGAATTATAAAACTAATTTGTATATAATAAAACTGTAAAAAATAAGAAAGAAAAGCGAGGTTTTTTTATGGGAGAAATTAGTTTAAACTTAAAAAATAGTGGAATCACACAAAAAAATATTATGGAGTATAAAGAAATAGTAGAAAATATACACAAAGATTTACATAGAAGAGCAAATGACGAAAAAGATTTTGTTCGGATGGCTGGAATTACCAACAGACTACGATAAAGAAGAATTCAAAAGAATAAAAAAAGCAGCTGAAAAAATAAAAAAAGAATCAGATATTTTAGTAGTTATTGGAATAGGGGGCTCTTACTTAGGAGCAAGAGCTGTAATTGAGGCATTAACAAGTTCATTTAATAATTTATTATCAAACAAACAAAGAAAATATCCACAAATATTATATGTAGGAAACAATTTAAGTTCTAATTATATGAATGAATTGATTGAATATATTGGAGATAAGGATTTTTCAATAAACGTAATATCAAAATCAGGAACAACAACAGAACCAGCTATTGCATTTAGAATATTTAGAGAAATATTAGAAAACAAATACGGAATTGACGAAGCAAGAAGTAGAATTTATGCTACAACAGATAAAGAAAAAGGGGCATTAAAGACGCTTGCAGAAAAAGAAGGTTATGAACAATTTGTAGTTCCAGATAATGTTGGAGGAAGATATTCTGTTTTAACAGCAGTAGGATTACTTCCAATAGCAACAGCAGGAATTGATATCGACAAACTAATGGAAGGAGCTAGAATTGCACAAGAAAGATATAATGATCCTAACTTAAAATATAATGAATGTTATCAATATGCAGTAGCAAGAAACATTCTATATAAACTATATAAAAACACAGAAATTTTAGTAAATTATGAACCAAAAATGCATTATTTTACAGAATGGTGGAAACAATTATTTGGAGAAAGTGAAGGAAAAGAACAAAAAGGAATTTTCCCTTCAGGAGTTGATAATACAACAGACTTACATTCTATGGGACAATATATTCAAGAAGGAAGAAGATGCTTATTTGAAACAGTAATTAGCATAGAAAAACCAAAGTCTGATATTACAATAAATCCAGATGACGATAATTTAGATGGTTTAAACTACTTAGCAGGAAAAACTTTAGACTATGTTAATAAAAAGGCAATGGAAGGAACAATAAAAGCCCATGTATCAGGTGATGTTCCAAATATCGCAATAACAATGAATAAATTAGACGAAATAAATATAGGAGAAATGATATACTTCTTTGAAAAAGCATGTGCTATGTCAGGAAGCATATTAGGAATCAATCCATTCAACCAACCAGGAGTAGAAGAATACAAAAAAAATATGTTTATATTATTAGAAAAGCCAGGATATACACACTTTTAATAAATTTATTTAAAAATATTGTAAAAATGACAGCAGAAAGGAATTAGAAAAATGATATACACAGAAAAATTTAAAATTGGATTAAAAGATGTATGGAAAGGTGAAGAAGTAAGTAATATAGCAATATTAGAATATTTAGAAAATATAGCAGCGTATCATTCAGATAGTGTTGGATATGGTGTAAGAACAACTAAAGATACAAACTTAAATTGGATATTATTAGATTGGAAAGTTAAATTTTTAAAAAGACCAAAATACGGACAAGAATTAACCATTAATACATGGTCAAGAAAAGTAGAAAAATTTTATGCATTCCGTGATTTTCAAGTATATGATGATGAAAATAATTTGTGTGTTATTGCTACTTCAAAATGGCTATTAATAAATAGCAAAGGTAAAATTGAAAGAGTAGAGCCACAAATGGCTGAAAAATACAAGTCTGAAGCAGATAGAAAAGTGTTTGAAGAGGAAAATATCCCAAAATTAAATATTCCAAATTATTTTGAAAACAGTGTCAAATATAAAGTTTTAAGGCGTGACATCGATATAATAGGACATATGCATAATTTATATTATTTATCAATTGCATATGAAGCATTACCAGAAAAGATTTATCAAAAAAGGCCATTTAATAATATTAGAATTATGTATAAAAAAGAAATTAAATTAGGAGAAAATGTTAATTGTAAATATGTTAATCAAGATAATAAATACATAGTGGTAATTGAAAGTGAAGACGGTAATATATTGCATTCTATTATAGAATTATATTAAAAAATATAAATAAACGAAAAAATAAATTTATAGACGATTAACAGATTTAAAAAAAATGAATATTTTATATAGAGATTAGGAAAAATATAAAAAGAAAAAATACATAAAACAAAAAAAAGCTCGAAAAATGTTGAAATCTGCTAAGGAATTGTGTATAATATCTCTTAGTGTAAAATTTAAGGGAGGAATTACAATGAAATCAAATTTAAGAAAAACAAAAATAGTAGGAACAATAGGACCTGCAAGTGAAAGTGAAGAAATGCTAACTAAATTAGTAAATGCAGGGCTAAATGTAACAAGAATTAACTTTTCTCATGGTGGATATGAAGAAAACGGAGAAAAAATTGAAACAATAAAAAGAGTAAGAGAAAAATTAGGAAAACCAGTTGCTTTACTTTTAGATACAAAAGGACCTGAAATAAGAACTGGAGTATTAGAAACAGGAAATGAAAAAGTATTAATTGAAGAAGGACAAACATTTACATTTGTAAATGAAGATATTATAGGAAACAATGAAAGAACATCTATTAGTTATAAAGAATTATACAATGATGTAACAGTTGGTTCTACACTATTAGTGGATGATGGTGCAATTGAATTCAAAATTACAGAAATAAAAGGAAAAGACATTGTATGTAAAGCTTTAAACACAGGAAAATTAGGAAGCAGAAAAACAATGAACGTTCCTGGAGTTAAATTAGAGTTACCAGCTCTAACACAAAAAGATATTGACGATATAACAGAGGGTATAAAAAGAGGATTTGATTATATTGCAGCATCATTTGTAAGAAAAGAAGCAGACGTTAAAGCAATTAGAGATTTATTAGATGCAAACGGTGGAGAAAGAGTAAAAATCATATCTAAAATTGAAAACCAAGAAGGAATTGATAACTTCGAAGAAATCTTAGCAGTATCAGATGGAATAATGGTAGCTCGTGGAGATATGGGTGTTGAAATACCAATGGAACAAGTTCCAATCGTTCAAAAAAGATTCATAAAAAGATGTAATCAAGTTGGAAAACCAGTTATTACAGCAACACAAATGCTAGAATCAATGACACAAAACCCAAGACCAACAAGAGCAGAAGTAAGTGACGTTGCAAATGCTGTATATGATATTACAGGAGCAATAATGTTATCTGGAGAATGTGCTATGGGTAAATATCCAGTAGAATGTGTTGAAGCTATGGACAAAATTTCAAAATCAATTGAAGGATCAATTAAATATTGGAAAAGATTCTGCAAAAAAACAGTTTCACATGATAAAGAAGATTTAGAAAAAGCAATTGCTTATACAACATGCGTAACAGCAGAACATATTGAAGCAGATGCAATAGTTGCATATACACATAAAGGTGATTCAATTAGAAAATTAGCAGGATTAGGTGCTGGATGCCCAGTATTTGCTATAACAGACGATGAAAAAACATTTAATCAATTAGCATTAGCATTCAATGCTCACGCAGTATTATGCAAAGGTGAAAAAACAATTGAAGCAACAATAGAAAAAGGAATTGAAAAATTAAAAGCCGAAGGAATATTAGAAACAGGAGATATGGTTGTTCTAGCTGGAGGAGCTAAAATATTACCAGGACAAACAGAAAACAAGGTAATCGGTGGATGTGTAAGAATATAGTAAAATAAAATAAACAGACAACAAATTAAAAGTAAAGTTTTGATTTTCAAAATTTTACTTTTTTCTTGTTATTTAATAAACAAATATGATATACTATAGCTATCAAAAAATAAACAAAAAAGCAAAGATAAAAAACAAAAAGAAAGGAGAAGGAGATGTGTCCCCTTTTGGACAAAATGTCCAAAAAGAAACGTCCCCAAATTATATATGTCAAAACCAATAGTAGCAATAATTCGGAAAGCCAAATGTAGGAAAATCAACCTTTTTTAATTACTTGGCAGGAACAAGAATATCAATAGTGCAAGATACACCAGGAGTAACCAGAGACAGAGTATATGCTGAAACTAATTGGAGAGGAAGAAATTTCACATTAATAGATACAGGAGGAATTGAACCAGATTCTGAAGATATAATACTTTCACAAATGCGAGAGCAAGCAAATTTAGCAATAGCTATGGCAGACGTTATTATATTTTTAACAGATGTTAAACAAGGTGTAACAGCAGCAGATAGAGAAATTGCTTTAATGCTAAAAAAATCAGGAAAGCCAATTGTTTTAGTATGTAATAAAGCAGATAACTTTGAAAAAGATAGAAATGATGTTTATGAATTTTACAACCTAGGAATTGGAGATCCATATCCAATATCTGCAACAAATGCAATAGGTATAGGAGACGTATTAGATAAAATATATGAAAGTTTCCCTCCAAAAACAGAGGAAGAAGACGAAAAAACTGAAATAAAAGTAGCAGTAATTGGAAAGCCAAATGTAGGAAAATCCTCTTTAATAAATAGAATTTTAGGAGAAAATAGAACAATTGTAAGCGATATAGCAGGAACAACTCGTGATGCAATAGATACTAACTTTGAAAATGATAAAGGAAAATATGTATTAATTGATACAGCAGGAGTTAGAAGAAAAAGTAAGATAAAAGAATCAATTGAGAAATTTAGTATTATGAGAACATTACTTGCAATAGAAAGATCAGACGTATGTTTAATGATGATAGATGCAACACAAGGAGTAACAGACCAAGATGCTAAAATTGCAGGAGAAGCACACGAAGCAGGAAAAGGTGTAATTATAGTTGTAAATAAATGGGATGCAGTAGAAAAAGAAACAGGAACACTAGAAAACTATAAAAAAGAGATTTATGAAAAATTAAAATACCTTTCATATGCACCAATAATCTTTATCTCTGCAAAAACAGGACAAAGAGTTAATAAATTATTTGATTTAATTAACTATGTAGCAGAACAAAATGCATTAAGAATATCTACTTCAGTATTAAATCAA
>CALXCC010000009.1 GCA_944386705.1 uncultured Clostridia bacterium
AAATTAATTCTCCAATTACTACAATTCCTGGTATTGGTACTGTTCTTGGTGCTGTAATTCTTAGTGAATTTGGCGATGTTAATCGCTTTGATAAGCCTTCTCAATTAGTTGCTTATGCTAGCATTGATGCAACAGTTTCTCAATCTGGTGAATATGAATGTACTCACAATGTGATGTCTAAGCGTGGTTCACCATATTTGCGTAAAGCCTTATTTCAAGCTGCTTTGGTTGCTTCTAATTCTGATCCAGTTTTAAAAGCATATTACCAAAAGAAACGAGCTGAAGGCAAACATCACAAAACTTGTATTGGTGCTGTTGCAAGAAAATTGTGTAATATTATTTATGCTGTTTTAAAGAATGACAAACCATATCAAGTGCCAAAGCAATAGTTGTCTCGTTACCATATATTACCAGTGAGTTTTGTTTTCTAAATTCACTTATTTGTGATACCATTTTTTATATTAAAATTTTTTTAAATTTTTTTCAAAAAAACTATTGACTTTTTATAGTTGGTCTTTCACTTTATTTTGCTATATATTATGTTTATTTTACGTAAAAGGTGAAATAAAAAAACAAACCTGAATTCAGATTTGCTTTTTATTCTATTTTATAATTTTCATTTTTAGAATTATATTAGAATTATATATTTTTTCTTCAATTTCATCTACCTTTTTTCGTAGATTAATATTTAATTTTCTTCTTGAGATTGAAATCTCAATTTTATTAGAATCTTCTGAAAAAAATTCAAAATTTTGTTTTTTATATAATTCTATAATTTCTAAAATTAATTTAGTGTTTTTGGATTGTTTGGGTACTTTAAAATGCACTAAATCCTTTTCTATTTTTAGGCTGCCTCCTGAATATATTATTGTACAGTCTGTAGGATTTTTTTCTTCATTTTCGATACATTCTATTATGTAAGAACCTTCTCCATAATTTGCTTCTACCTTTGTTTTTACTCCACAGCTTTCTATAAAAATTTTTTCATTTTTATTTCTATGTCTCATTATAATTTCTCTAGAGTCTATTTTGCAAATCAATTCTTCAAATTTTTTTCTTACTTCGTAAGGTTTTGCTAAAATTTCAGGTATTATTTTTATTATTTCTATTATTTCTAAAAAACATAAATCAAATAATTTTTCATTGTCCCATAATTCTATGTATAATTTTTCTTCTTCTATAGGATTTTCAAAAAATACTTCAATTTGTGTATCTGAAATTCTCTTTGTTCCGAAAATTTTTAAATTAATTGCTTTTTGATTTACTTCATAATAAATGTCCTTTCTTTGTTGTTCATCTATAGTAAATTTTAACTCATTTTTTCCTATTTCATCGTTCCATTTTAATTTAATTATAAGTTTTTTATAATAAAAACCTTTATTTAGTAAAATTGTCGCTTCTTTTTTGTCTTCTTTATATGAAAAAATTTTTCCTCCTTTTTCAAAAAACAATATCAATTTTGCTTTCATTTGACTTGTTGAAAATTTTTGTTTTTCTGGTAAAGCAATTTTTGCTATCTCTAATATTTTTCTTACTTCTTCTTCTCTTACCCATCCTTCCTTAAATAGTTCTACTAATTCTTTTTGTAATAAAAATTTTTCCATTTTCTTATCCTCCTAATTAGTTAGTCCTGATTTCTTTATGCCTATATATAAGGATAATTTTCTACAAGCATACTAGATATAATGGATATACTATATACTTTTTTTTTCAAATTGTCAATTTTATAAAAAATCCCAAAAACTCTTGAATTTCACAGTAAATTATCATATAATACTTCATATTACGTGATTGGGGGAATTATATGAAAACAATTACAATTAGAAGTTTATATAAAGAAACTGAAAAATTTATAGACAAAGAAATTACAATTGAAGGCTGGGTAAAAACTTTAAGAGATTCTAAGACATTTGGCTTTATTGAATTAAATGATGGAACCTTTTTTAAAAATGTTCAAATAGTTTTTAATGATTCTTTAGAAAATTTTGAAGAAGTTAAAAAATTAACAATTAGTTCTTCAATTAAAGTTATAGGTAAATTCATTTTAACAGAAAATGCAAAGCAACCTTTTGAAATACATTCAAGCAAAATAGAAGTAGAAAATTTATGTGATAATTCATATACACATCAAAAAAAGAGACATTCTTTTGAATATTTAAGAACAATTGCTCATCTTCGTCCAAGAACTAATACTTTTAATGCAGTCTTTAGAGTAAGAAGCGTATTAGCTTATGCTATACATAAATTTTTTCAAGAAAGAAATTTCGTATATGTAAATACTCCACTAATTACTGGTAGCGATGCTGAAGGTGCTGGAGAAATGTTTAATGTTAATTCTTTTGATTTATCAAATGTTCCAAAAAAAGATGATGGAAGTATTGATTTTTCTAAAGACTTTTTTGGTAAAGCTGCTCATTTAACCGTAAGCGGTCAATTAAATGCTGAAACATTTGCTCAAAGCTTTTGCAATGTTTACACTTTTGGACCAACATTTAGAGCTGAAAATTCTAACACTGTAAAACACGCAGCAGAATTTTGGATGGTAGAGCCTGAAATTTGTTTTGCTGATTTAGAAGACGATATGGATTTAGCAGAAGATATGATTAAATATATTTTTAAATATGTAATAGATAATTGTCCAGAAGAAATGGAATTCTTTAATAAGTTTGTAGATACTGGTTTATTAGAAAGATTAAACCACGTTATAAATTCAGATTTTGTTAGAATTTCTTATACAGATGCTGTTTCAGAACTTCAGAAACATAATGATAAATTTGAATATAAAGTTTCATGGGGTGTTGATTTACAAACAGAACATGAACGTTATCTATGTGAAGAAATTTTCAAAAAGCCTGTATTTGTTACAGATTATCCAAAAGATATTAAAGCTTTCTATATGAAATTAAATCCAGATGGAAAAACAGTTGCTGCAACTGATCTTTTAGTTCCTGGAATTGGAGAAATTATAGGAGCTAGTCAAAGAGAAGACGACTACGATAAATTAGTTGCAAGAATGAAAGAACTAGATATGCCAATCGATGCCTATGAATGGTACTTAGATTTAAGAAAATATGGAAGTTGTGTTCATTCTGGATTTGGATTAGGTTTTGAAAGGGCCATTATGTATTTAACAGGAATGCAAAATATTCGTGATGTAATTCCTTTCCCTAGAACACCTAAAAATTGTGAATTTTAAATAGAACTTTTTATTATATAATTATTAAATTATAAAAGGACTGATATTTTCAGTCCTTTTAATATATTTTTGAACTATTTTCCATAGTAACTATCTAATAATATTTGCTTTAGTTCTGTCACTAATGGTAATCTTGGATTTGCTGTAGTACATTGGTCTTCAAATGCACGATCAGCTAACATATCTACTTTTGCTAAAAATTCTTGTTCGTCAATTCCTGCTTCTTTAAATGATTTTGGAATATTCATATGTTCATTTAGTTCTTTTATTTTTTCAATTAAGCTATTTATTCCTTCTTCTACTGTGTCAGCTTTTAGTCCTACTTTTTTTGCTAATTCATAATATTTTTTGTCAGCAATAAAGTATTCATATTTTGGGAATGATACAAATTTTGTTGGTTTGCTACTATTGTAACGAATAACATATGGTAAAAGAATTGCATTAATTCTACCGTGTGGCATATGGAATTCTGCTCCCATTTTATGTGCTAAAGAGTGGTTAATTCCTAAAAATGCATTTGTAAATGCCATTCCTGCAATTGTACTTGCATTGTGTACTTTTTCTCTTGCCTCTTTATTGCTTCCATCGTCATAAGCAACTTTTAAGTATTTCATAATAAGTTCCACTGCTTTTTCTGCTAGTCCATCTGTATAGTCAGATGCCATATTTGATACATATGCCTCTATTGCGTGTGTTAAAACGTCCATTCCTGTATCTGCAGTTATTGATTTTGGTAAACTCATAACTAAGTCTGGGTCCACTATTGCAACATCTGGTGTTAATTCATAATCTGCTAATGGATATTTTTTATTTTTTTCTTTATCTGTAATTACTGCAAATGATGTAACTTCTGAACCTGTACCTGATGTTGTTGGTATTGCTACCATTTTACATTTTGTTCCTAGTTTAGGGAATTTATAAGTACGTTTTCTTATATCCATAAATTTTAATTTCAAACCTTCTACGTCTGCATCAGGATGCTCATAGAATAACCACATTCCTTTTGCGGCGTCGATTGGACTGCCTCCTCCTAATGCAATAATTACGTCTGGCTTAAAGCTTTCCATAGCTTTTACACCTTTTTTTATTGTGTCAAATGATGGGTCTGATTCTACATCAGCAAATATTTCTGAGTGTACATAGTGATTTCTCTTTCTTAAATGATATAAAATTTTATCTACATATCCTAATTTTACCATAGATTCGTCTGTTACAATAAATGCTCTTTCTATATCTGGCATTTTTTCTAAGTATCCAATTGCTCCAGCTTCAAAATAAATTTTTTCAGGAATTTTAAACCATTGCATATTAACTCTCCTTTTACTTGATCTTTTTATATTAATTAAGTTTACAGATGAAACATTTGCTGTTGTTGAATTTCCACCAAATGATCCACATCCTAAGGTTAATGATGGCATATTTGTATTGTAAATGTCTCCAATTGCTCCATGTGTAGATGGAGAATTTACAATAATTCTTCCTGCTTTCATAGTTTTAGAAAATTTTAATATTGTTTCTTTATTTTTTGAATGTATAACAGCAGAATGTCCTAATCCTCCGAACTCTAATAGTTTTTCTGCTTTGTTAATTCCTTCTTCTTCGTTTTCAACAATGTAATATGTAAGTACTGGACTTAGTTTTTCTTTTGAAAATGGATAGTCTTTTCCTATTCCTTCTTCATACACAACCAATACTTTTGTATCTTCTGGCACTTCAAATCCCGCTTCTTTAGCTATTCTATATGGTGATTGCCCTGGTACGTGTGATTTTAACTTATAGCCATATTCTTGTGTTTTGTCAAACATACTGTCTTGTAATTTTTGTTTTTCTTCTGGACTTACAAAATAACATCCGTGCTTCTTTCATTAGTTTTTCAAATTCTTGGTAAATATCTCTATCTACTAAAACAGCTTGCTCTGAAGCACATATCATTCCATTATCAAATGCTTTAGACATAACTAAGTCATTTACAGATGTTTTTAATTTTGCTGTTTTATCTATATAACAAGGCACATTTCCGAGGTCCTACCCCTAAAGCTGGCTTACCACAAGAATAAGCTGCTTTTACCATTCCTGTTCCTCCTGTTGCTAAAATTAAGTTAACATCTGGATGGTTCATTAAGTAATTAGTAGCTTCAATACTTGGTTTTTCTATCCATAAAATACAATCTTCTGGTGCTCCTACTTTTACGGCTGCATCTCTTAAGATTTCAGCTGCTTTGCTACTACATTTTTGTGCTGATGGATGGAATCCAAATATAATAACGTTTCTTGTTTTTGCTGATATTATAGATTTAAACATTGTTGTAGATGTAGGGTTTGTTACAGGTGTTACTCCTGCAATTATTCCTACTGGTTCTGCAATTTCTGTATATCCTTCTTCTTGGTTTTTGCTTATTACTCCTACTGTTTTTTCGTATTTTATACTATGATATACATATTCTGTTGCAAACATATTCTTTGTTATTTTATCTTCGTATATTCCTCTTCCAGTTTCTTCTACAGCCATTTTTGCAAGTTCCATATGGTGCTCTAACCCTGCCATAGACATTGCTTTTGTTATATTGTCTACTGTTTCTTGGTCTAATTTTAAATATTCTTCTGATGCTTTTTTGCTCTTTTTACTAATTCGTCAACCATATTTTTTACATCTTTTTCATTATCTGCCATTTTAAAATTTCCTCCTTTGCTTTGGTTTTTGCCTTTTTTTCTTTTAGTCTTTTAGTCTTTTACTTTTTTAGCTTTTTACTCTTTGGCTTTTTACCATCTTTGGCTTTTTACCATCTTTGTTTTTTACATATTTTATTATATCTTTTCTAATTTTTTTCGTCAATAGCAAATATTATCTTCTTATGTCGAAATTATAATATTACAATATATGTTTATTTTTAACATTAGCTGAACAAATGATATAAATTATTTTTGCAATACCACGTAAGCGACCAAACGAGCTTTTTGAAAGCGAGTGCGATTGGAGTAACCTACAAAAGATTTTATTTATAAGATTGCGACACACAAGGTATAAAAAAATAATTTATATCATTTCTTTCTAATTAATCACCAAAAAAAGATACCTTTTTTTTGTATCTTTTCTTAGTTATATAAATATTTTTGTGGGTTTACGTGTTTACCGTTTATTCTTATTTCAAAATGTAAATGTGGTCCTGTAGAATTTCCTGTTGACCCCACTGCTGCTATGGTATCTCCTGCTTTTACTTCTTGACCTACTTTTACATACATTTTGCTAGTATGCCCATACCAAGTTTCTACTCCGCTACTATGTTTTACTTTTACTAGATTTCCATATGATCCTTGGTAACTTGCACAAGTAACAGTTCCATCTGCTACAACTTGTATAGGTGTTCCTGTTTTTGTGGCAATGTCTAAACCTGTATGTGTTGACCTCCTTATATTACTACTTACTCCATATCTCGAAGTAATGGTTCCTGATACTGGTTTAGTTGCTAATTTTATTCCATTTACTTCTGGCATACTATCTATTCTTTCTTGTTCCTTTTGTTTTTCTATTACCTCTGTTATTTTATCTTGTATCTCTGTTTTTGCAACCTCTATATCATTTGTTTGCAATTCTTCTTCATTTTGTGTATATTTTTCTATAATGCTTAAATTTAATTCTTCTTTATTATTTTCTTTTATTTCATTTACTATTTCTTCTGCATCTTCTAAAGTGTCTACCGCATCAACTTTTTCATTATTTAATGCAATTTCATAATATTTATATGTTACAATCATTTTTTCTTCTATTTTATCTGTTATTTGGTCCTCGTTCGTCTTAAGTGTTCTATCAACAAGTTTTAACTCATATTTTGGGGTTTCAGATAAATCTACAGTATCAACATTTTTTTCATCACTTGCCATTATATTTTCTTTTACGTTTTCTTCAAAAGCTTCTTTGTTTTGGATATATCCTACTTTTTCTCCTGATATGCTTACTTCATAGATTGGTCTGTATTTAATTAAAATTATCGCAGTTATAAAACCAAATGCTATAAAAGTAATGTTAAAATACTTAAAAACTTCTTTTGTATAGTATTTTAATTTCTTGTTTAAAATATATATTCACTCTCCTTTTTATTCAAGTTTTTAAACGCGACCATTTACTATTATACTATATATTCTCTCCAAAAGCAAATTATGTATACAGATTTTCAAGCAATTTGTCTATTTTTAGTCAAATTTATTTTTGTATTTATGTCGTTTTATTAGTTTTTTCTTCTTTTTTCTCTTCTTTACTTTATTTTTCTCTCTTTTTCTTTAATATCTATTTCTCTTTTTTATATTTTTTGTTAAAACTACATTTTATTTACCTATACGTTACATATGTATATTTTAGTTTCTGTAAATTTAAACCGCAAAATGCTATTATTTGCCTAGGAATAGGAAGGTGATAAAAATGGCTTTAGACTATACTGTAATCGGTCAAAGAATTAAACAAGCAAGACTTGCTAAAAATTTAACACAAGAAGACTTGGCAGAAAAAATTGATATCTCAGTTGCTTTTTTAAGTAGAGTTGAAAGAGGAAACTCACATATAAATCTAAAAAGATTAAATCAATTATGTAGATTATTAGATGTTTCTGAAGGTTATATTTTAAATGGTGCTTCTAGTAACTCAGAAAATTACTTAGTTAAAGAATTCTCTGAATTATTAAAAAGCTGTTCTCCAGAAAATCAGCGATTAATTTATAATATAGCAAAAGTTATTGCTGATTCTGAAAAGGAAGAAGAAATTTAGTCTGACTACTTTTTTATAATGATATATAAAACCAATATTTAAAATATTGGTTTTTTTGTTGCTTTTGCAACAGTTTTATATTTAAAAGATTTGTATTATGATATTGAAATCATAATAATAAGAAATATTGTCAAAATAATTACTAAAATGTCATTTAAAAGTTTAAAATCTGTTGCTTATATTTTTTTATTATGATATCATAATACGCGGTTAATATGTTAATAATATAATATTATAAGGAGGTAAAATAATGAAATTTGAACAATGGAATGGTTTTGCAAATGGTGATTGGCAAACTGAAATTAATGTTAGGGATTTTATTCAAAGAAATTATACTCCATATGAAGGAGATAGTTCTTTCTTAGCTGGTCCTACTGAAAAAACAAAAAAATTATGGGACGAAGTTTTAGAATTATATAAAAAAGAACACGATAGCGAAGGTGGAGTATTAGACATTGATACAAAAACAGTTTCAACTGTTGCAAGCCACGAAGCAGGATATATAGATAAAGATTTAGAAGATATAGTTGGTCTTCAAACAGATGCACCTTTAAAAAGAGCAATTATGCCTTTTGGTGGAATTAGAATTGTAGAAAAATCTTGTGAAGCTTATGGAAGAAAAGTAGACGAAGAAGTTGAAGAAATTTTCCATAAATACAGAAAAACACATAATGATGGTGTATTTAGTGTTTACACACCAGACATTAGAGCTGCTAGAAGTTCACATCTAATTACAGGTCTTCCAGATGGATATGGTCGTGGAAGAATTATTGGTGATTATAGACGTGTCGCTCTATATGGTGTAGATGTTTTAATTGAAGAAAAGAAACAAGAATTAGATGTTTTAAATGTTGATGAATTAACAGAAGAAGTTATTCGTCAAAGAGAAGAAACAAGTGAGCAAATAAGCGCTCTTCAAGCACTTAAAGTAATGGCTTCAAAATATGGATTTGACATTTCAAAACCTGCAACAAATGCAAAAGAAGCTGTTCAATGGTTATATTTTGGTTACTTAGGAGCAATTAAAGACCAAAATGGAGCTGCAATGAGCCTTGGTAGAACATCTTCTTTCTTAGATATCTATTTTGAAAGAGATTTAAAAAACGGAACTCTTACAGAAGAAGAAGCACAAGAAATAATGGATCATTTCATTATGAAATTAAGATTAGTACGTTTCTTAAGAACACCTGAATACAACGAATTATTTAGTGGTGACCCAGTATGGGTAACAGAAAGTATTGGTGGTATCGGAATTGATGGTAGAACTTTAGTTACTAAAAACTCATTTAGAATTCTACACACTTTAGAAAACTTAGGACCTGCACCAGAACCAAACTTAACTGTTTTATGGTCTACAAGATTACCTGAAGGATTCAAAAAATATACAACAAAATTATCTATTGAAACATCTTCTATTCAATATGAAAATGACGATTTAATGAGAATCACTTTAGGAGATGACTATGGAATTGCTTGTTGTGTATCTCCTATGAAAATTGGTAAACAAATGCAATTCTTCGGTGCAAGAGCAAACTTAGCCAAAACACTACTTTATGCTATAAATGGTGGTAAAGATGAAAAAACTGGAAAACAAGTAACACCAAAATATGAAGCAATCACTTCTGAATATTTAGATTACAATGAAGTAATGGAAAAATTTGACCAAATGATGGATTATGTAGCAAAAATCTATATTAAAGCTTTAAACGCTATTCACTATATGCATGATAAATATTCATATGAAGCAATCGAAATGGCTCTACATGATAAAGATATATTAAGAACTATGGCTTGTGGAATCGCAGGATTATCTGTTGTAGCTGACTCTTTATCTGCTATAAAATATGCAAAAGTTAAAGTAATAAGAGACGAAAACGGACTAGCTGTTGATTACGAAGTAGAAGGAGATTTCCCTAAATTCGGAAATGACGACGACAGAGTAGATCAAATAGCAGTAGATATTACAAAAACATTTATGAATAAATTAAGAAAACATCAAACTTACCGTAATTCAAAACACACATTATCAATTTTAACAATTACTTCAAACGTAGTTTACGGTAAAGCAACTGGTAATACACCAGATGGAAGAAGAGCTGGTGAACCATTTGGTCCTGGTGCTAACCCACTACACGGAAGAGATACAAATGGGGCATTAGCAGTTATGAACTCAATTGCAAAATTACCATTCGACTCAGCAGAAGATGGTATTTCATATACATTCTCTATCACTCCTGGTACTTTAGGAAAAACAGAGAAAGAAAGAGTTAATAACTTAACAAATATGCTAGATGGATATTTCAAACAAACAGGACATCATATCAACGTAAACGTATTTGATAGAAGTTTATTAGAAGATGCTATGGAACATCCAGAAAAATATCCACAACTTACAATTCGTGTTTCTGGATATGCAGTTCACTTTACAAAATTAACAAGAGAACAACAATTAGATGTAATTCATCGTACAATACACGAAAGAATTTAATTTTTAGAACATTTAAGGGACGTTTACTTTTGGATTTTTGTCCAAAAAGAAACGTCCCTAATGGACAAAATGTCCAATTAGGGACACATCTTAAAATATTTAAGGAGCAATATAATGAAGCAAGAAAAAGATTTACGTTATTATGCAAAAGTTCACTCTGTAGAAACATTTGGGGCTGTTGATGGTCCTGGCATCAGATTTGTACTTTTTTTGCAAGGTTGTCATTTAGAATGTAAGTATTGTCATAATCGTGATACTTGGGATATTAACGGTGGCAGTTACAAATCATTAGATGAATTATTTTATAAAATCATTCGTTATAAAAATTATATTTTTCCTAATGGAGGAGTTACTGTTACTGGTGGTGAACCTCTTTTACAGGCAAAATTCATTTTAGAACTTTTTAAAAAGTTAAAAAAAGAAGGCATTCATACTTGTATAGATACATCTGGAATAATAGCTTTAACTGATGATGTTAAAGAAGTTCTTAAATATACTGATTTAGTTCTTTTAGATATTAAACATATTGATGACGAAAAATGTAAAGAGCTAGTTGGAAAATCTAATAAATTAGAATTAGAATTTGCAAAATATCTAAGTAATAACAATATTCCTATTTGGATTAGACAAGTTCTTATTCCGGGATATACAGATGAAGAACAAGATTTATATAAACTTAAAGATTTTATTTCTTCTTTAAAAACAGTAGAAAAAGTAGAATTTCTTCCTTATCATAGTATTGGAGAATTTAAGTGGAAAAAACTCGGATTCAAATATCTTTTAGAAGGTGTACCTCAAGCTACTGATAAGGATATTGCAAGAGCAAAAAAAATATTGAACTTTAGGGACGTTCCTTAAAGTTCTCTTTTTTAAATATTATTTAATAATAAAAAATGAACTTTAAGGAACGTCCCTAAAGTTCAAGTAATTTTAATTCTACATTTTCCATTTTGTATTTTCCATTTACTAATTTGAATTCTACTAATGTATTTTCTAATGTCTCTTCATTTTGTCTTAAATCTGTTGTAAAATATAATTTTATTTGTGCAATTTCTACTTCATTTGTTACTATTTCTTTAAAAGTTTCTGCCATATGTTTTTCGTCTTCACAAATTAAGATTAATTGTGGCATACTAGAAAATCCTGAATCTCCTGGTACAAAGTTTTCATAGAAATCTTTATAGAATTTCATTTTATCAACTAATTTTTTTATCCAATCAGGTTCTCTTCTAATTACTTCAAATACAAATTGAATTGATTTTTTATTTTTAGTTAATTTTACTGCACCACCTGTTGCTTTAAAGATTTTTCCGCTTACTTTAGCTGTAATTGATGGTTTTACAATATAACTATCAAATGCTTTTACTTTTCTTAAATATGCTATTAATGTTTGATTTCCAGCCAATCTTTTCTTTATCATTGGAACTGGTTTTGTGTTATCTGATGGTTGCCATTTACATTCTACTTCTTTTGAATTTAATAAGTATTTACCCATTTTTTCTAAACAATAAATTCTATAAATTCCTTTTCCTTCATCAGAAGTAAAATAATATCTTGTTAATATTTTTGATTTTACTAGTTGATCTAATTTATTGTTTAATTTGTCTTGAGATTTTGGGTCAAATCCTTTTATTTCTAACATTTGATATAATTGTCTAGAAGTAATGAATTCAAACTCATTTACTAAATCTAGTATTGCAAAATGAATTTCGTTTATATGTCCAATATTTATTTTGTGTACTATTTGATTCATTGATACATATCCATCTTTTCCATCAAATGTTTTTATTTCACCTTCTCTAATTGCAAAAGGTGATACTTGTGCTTTAATTTGGCTATCTTCAACCATTTTTATTCCTCCTTATTTATTATTTTATTATACAATTAATAATTTAACTTTTTTTCTGTCTTTGTCTATTTTCTTGATATAGACATCTACATTTTGTCCATATTTAAGTCCTTCTTCATATTCTGCCATTCCTACTAAATTGGGTGTAAGTTCTATGAATATCCCATTTTTGTTTTTTTCTGTTTCTCGTACAATTCCCTTTACTCTTTCGCCTGAGGTAAAGTTTTTTACATTTTCTTCCCAAGAGCCTAGAGTTTCTTTATATGATAAAATTACTTTTCCTACCTCTCTATTTATAGATTTTACCACAACTTCCACTTTTTGTCCAATTTTAAGCCTTTCATATGGAGTTTTTATTCTGGCAACTGATAAATCTTCTATATGTGCAAGCCCTACAACTCCTCCTCCAATTTCTATAAATGCTCCATATCTTTTTATATTTTTTACTATTCCTGTTACTCTTTCTCCCTCTTTTAAATCGTGTTTTACCCAATCTAAAGCTTCTTTTTGTACATCTTTTCTAGATAGTATTAGTTCATTTTCTTCATTAATGTCCTTTACTTTGAATTGTACAAATTTATGTACTTTTCCTGTACATAGGTTTGTTTTTGGTAATCCATTATCTTCTAAATTTATTCCTTCTACTTCTTTTCTTGGTATTTTTCCATTTAACCCATTTTGAAAACTTATGTATAAATTATAATTGTCGTCACATTTATTTACTAATCCTTGCAATATTTTTTGATTTTTTATATATTCTTTAACATTATCTTTATCTACTTTTGTAATTTCATTGTTCCATCCTTCAGGTACAAATTTAAATGCATTCATTTGTTTATTCTCCTTTTTATCTTATGTTTTTTTTATTATATATTTTTTAATTCTATTTTTCAATATTACCTTTTAAAATTTTCTTAACTTCTTGTTGTTTTAAATATCTCCATTTTCCGAAGCTCAATATCTTTTACTTCGATTCCTGCAATTTTGCTTCTATGAAGAGCTAAAACTTTATGCCCAATTGCTTCGCACATTTTTCTTACTTGTCTATTTTTTCCTTCGTGTATGGTTATTTCTAATCTAGATTGTTTTTTTTCTTCGTCTGTTTTTAATATTTTCACTTTAGCAGGTTTTGTTACGTAATCTTCTATTTTTACTCCTTGCCTTAGTTTTTCTACTTCTTCTTGTTTTACTATTCCTTTTATAGTTACTGTATATGTTTTTTCAATTTCGTGTTTTGGATGTGTAACTTTATAGACAAAGTCTCCGTCATTTGTAAGTATCAATGCCCCAGAAGTATACATATCAAGCCTTCCTACTGGAACTAGCCTTTTGTTTGTTTTAACTAGGTCTATAACAGAATCTCTATTAAATTGATCTTTTACTGTTGTAACATATCCGATTGGTTTATTTAATAAAATATAGATGTGCTCACTTTCCTTATTTATTTCTTTTCCATTAACTTTTATTTTATCTAAGCTTGGATTTATTTTTGTTCCTAGTTCTGTTACAACTTTATCATTTACACTAACTTTTCCATCTAATATCATTTTTTCTGCTTTTCTTCTAGAAGCTACTCCATTATTTGCTAGATATTTTTGTAATCTAATTTTTTCTTCCATTTTCTTCTTTTCCCTCTTTTATTATATCTTCAAAGTATTTAGGTAATTTTGCTTCTAAAAACATTTCTTTTCCTGTTATTGGATGTTTAAATTTTAAGCTTTTTGCATGCAAGCATTGTCCTTTTATATTCCATTTATTTTTCCCATTAGAATATGTCGTATCTCCAACAACAGGATATCCAATTTGTGATAGATGCACTCTTATTTGATGTGTTCTTCCTGTTTCTATTTTTACTTCTAGCAAAGTACAATTTTCTTTATAAAATCTTTCTAAAACTTTAAAATGCGTAATTGCTTTTTTTCCGGTTTTTACTACAGCCATTTTCTTCCTATCTTTTGGACTTCTTCCTATTGGCATATTAATTGTTGCTTCATTTTCTTTTACTATTCCTTTTACTAACGCAATATAGGTTTTCTCAACTTCGTGATTTTTTATTTGTTCACTCATATTTATATGTGCTTTATCATTTTTAGCAACTATTAATAGCCCAGATGTGTCTTTATCTAGTCTATGCACAATTCCAGGTCTTATTTCTCCCCCTATTCCAGATAGTGAATCTTTACAAATAGCCATTATTGCATTTACTAAAGTCCCATCTGGATTTCCATTTGCGGGATGTACAACTAATCCTTTTGGTTTATTGACTACTATAATATCGTCATCTTCGTAAACAACCTCTATAGGAATATCTTGCGCTTTTAATTCTATTTCTTTTGGTTTTTCTTCTTCTATTGTTATTTCATCATTTTTACGTACTTTATATGATGCTTTTGCCCTTTTTCCATTTACTAATATTTTTTCCTCTTGAAGTAGTCTTTGTATTGCAACTCTAGATAAATCTTCATTTTTTTTTGATAAGTAATTATCTATTCTTTTATTTACTTCTTCTTGTATTATGAATTTTTTCATTTTTTACTCCATCTTTTAAGTATATTTAATGTCCATTTAGACCTGTCCCCAATTGGACATTTTGTCCAAAAAGAAACGTCCCTAATTTACCCTTTCATATACTACAAAGTATTTATCACTATATAATTCTTTGTAGTTTTCGTCATTTGTTTTAGTTATAATCATATTTGTTTTTGAATTTTTATACGTTATTACGTGTGTAATATCATATTTTTCGAAAGTGTCTTCATAGAATTTACTTATGTTTGATGTTTCGATAAAGTCCATAAATATATCATCTTTTTTTCCGCTGAATTCTGGCGCATATAGGTCCGCTCGTGAGTCTATAAATACTGGTATTCCTCTATATAGCATATAACTTCCATAGTTGTATTCGTTATAAAATCTTGCTTTTCCTAAGTCTATGTTTTCTACTATATAGTCACAAGCTTGTACTGGATAAGCAGTTTCGTCAATATATGTGTCGTCTATTTTATCTTTTCCCATATACCAGCTAAAAGCAAGCATTAATACTGTAATTACTGTAACTCCAGCAAAGTTCATTATTTTTTCTGCTATACCTTCTAAAGTTTCTTTTGTATTGCTTTCTAATGCTGAAGACAGTAATCTATTTAAAATTATTGATCCCATTAATACGAACATTGTTACTTGTCTTCTTGACATTAACATCAACAAGCATAATCCTCCTAGCATAAATAAGTCGGATAATCTAATCTTTACCTTTGTAAAAATTAAAAGTGCTAGGAATAGAATTAATGTACAAATTATTTCTGTTTCGCTTGATAGTGTCATTGGTAAATGCTCATTGATATTTTGTGTTGTGTTTCCAGCCATAGTCTTTGCTAGGTAAGTATATGGTGTTGTTCCTAAAGGAGTTAATAATCCTGTAAAAATACATATTATCATTATTATTATTAACCATTTTACATTTTTATTATTTGTAATTTTTAATTTATATGGATTTTGTAGTTCTTTGCTTCTTTTTATTTTTGCTCTATCTACATTTTCTTGAATTTCCTTCAATTTGTTTTTTAATTCTTCTACTTTTTCATTTTGTCCTAATTTCTTATTTAATTTAGCGATTTTTCTATTTATTCTCTTTATTTCTCTTTTCCTATATATTATTGTTTCTGCCAAGTTTGCAATGATGTATTCTGCTATATAAGGTAAATATAATACAAAATAAAATGGAAATACTGCTAAATGTAAATTTGCTATCGCAATTGGTATTATTATTAGTGATATCGCATATTTTTTCTTTTTTGTTTCTAGGAATTTTTCTATACAATATATTGTTAATATAAATAGTATAAATGTGACTAATTGTGCTCTTGCTGCTATATATCCTCTAATTAAATACATACTTCCTATTGTAAGTAAAAATGATATTAATTGATTTTTTACTAGTTTTCTATTAACAAAATAAATTGAAAGTCCCAAAGTTACTGATAACATACAAGTTACTATATAAATTCCCGTCATTCCAAATGCATTATATATTAAGTATGTTAACAGGTCATATAGCCAATGAGGATATGTGTATGCCAAATCTTGATGCCATGAAAATGGATCTTGCATATCAATTCCATTTTCTATAATATGCTCTCCTATTTTTATTGTATAAAATGTGTCATTTTGCAGAGTTACTGGCGTTAATACAACACAAAAAATTGCTATTAATGCAACTACCAATATTGTAAATTTTACACTTGCATTCATTTTGCTTTGTTTTTTTTCTTTTACTTCCATATTTGCTTTGTTTTTCTTTTGTTTTTTTATTGTTGTGCTTATTGTATTTTTATTTTTTTGTTCTTCCATAGATGTTCTCCTTTCATATTGCTCTCTTTTTATTTTTTCGATTATATCAAAAAAAGTTCCAAAAAACTAGCTTTTTGAAACTTTTTTTAGTTTTTATTTTATGTTTTATTATACTGCTTCTTGGTTTTCTATATCTGTTTCTTTTTCATCTTTTTTCTCTTCTATTACTTCTAAACTTCCTACTGAAACTTCATATGCTACTCTATTTTCAATTGTTCCATCTTCATATTTTTTCTCGTATGTTCTTGATTGAACTCTTCCTACTATTTTCACTTGGCTTCCGACTTCTAAATTTTGACAGAATCTAGCATTTCTTCCCCATGCTATACATGGAATGTAATCTGATTTGTTATATGCTCTGTTTACTGCTAATAAAATGTCTGATATTTCTCTTCCAAATGGTGTTTGTCTATATATTGGTTTTTTACAAATGAAACCAACTAATACTACTTCATTTGTAATTGTATCTTTTCTTACCATTTCATTTTCTTCATTTGTTTCGTTTTCTTCTATCTCTATGATGTCTTTTGCAAAAACTGTTAAAATTAATCTATTTTTCTCGTTTTCGTAGCTGTTGTAAGATCTAAATTGTCCTTTTACTAATAATTTTTTTCCTTCTTTTAATGTTCCTTCTTGAATTAATCTTTCTGATACTGTAATTGGTATAATATCTGCATTTCCACTTAAACGAGGTATTGTTAAATTAAAAATGTAAAATCTTTCTCCATAAATTTCATGACTGAATTTTTTTTCTCCTGTAACTTTTCCAACTAGTGTTAAGTAGTTGTTTTCTAAATAATTTGTATCCAATTTCTTTTCCTCCCTATTTTTAATTTTATCAATTGTATACTTTTCTTTACGCTCTAGTTAACTTACATTTCTTATTATACACTATTTTTTTGGTTTTGTCTACATAAAAAGTTAATTTTCTTCAAAAAAGTTAGATTTTTCCTATGTTTGCTCAATTATGGATTTGCCATTTATTAAAAAACATATATAAATTATTAAGAGTTCATAAATTTTAAGTTTCTTGTTTTCCTGTGTTTTTATTAGTTGCTCTCCTACTTCTATTATCTTTCCCTTTTTGTCTTTTAAGCTTCTTTGTAAGTATACTAGAATATTGCTATCTGTTATGCTCGATACTGTAACTATTGCTTTACTATTTAATCCATATGTTATTATCTTTGCTTTGTTTTCATTTAATTCTTCATATTCTGAATTTATATCACTATTTATTACAATATGCTTTGCATATTTACACAGATTTTTTAATATGCCTTTTTCTTGTTCCAAACTATTTAGTTTTGAATCTATAATTATTGTTTCAAATCTAATATTTTTTATGTTTTCAATGCTTCTTTTATTTATAAAAATTAACTTTAAATTAAGTTCCTCTTCGTTTTTTAGATATTCTTTTATGGTTTCAAAACTTTTGCAATCTGAAATTATTCCAATAAAAGTCATTTCATATCCCCTTAAAATTTATCTATCATTTATTATTTCATTTTTTTCCAAAATTTATACATTAATTATTTTTTATTTGTGTTCCGCTATTATCAATTGTATAATTTTCTTGGTATATTATGTCTGATACTCTTACTATTTCTAGCCCTTTTTCTTTTATATTTTTTATTAACATATCTAAACTGTCTGCTGTATGCTCAGTTCCATTATGACTTAAGATAATATCCCCTGCTTTTATTTTGTCTTTGAGTCTTGCCCACATTTCTTCCCCTGTTAATCCAGTATAGTCTAGTGTATCTAAACTCCATTGTATTGTTTTATAATTATTATCTGTTGCTGCTTTTATTACTGTATTATTATATTCTCCATATGGTGCTCTGTATACTTGCGTTTTTTGTCCTGTTATTTTTTCTATTTTTTTGTTTGATTCTTCTATTTCTTTTACGTTTTCTTCATAGCTTAAGTTATTCACATGTGGATGAGTATCACTATGACTTGCTATTTCATGCCCTGCTTTATGTATTTTTTCTACTGCTTCTGGATACTTTTCTATCCAATCTCCTACTATAAAGAATGTTATTTTTGTGTTATTGTTTTCTAATACTTCTAGTATCTTGTCTATATCGTCAGCATTCCAGGCACAATTCATAGTAAATGCTACTTCATTTTCATTTGTTTGTACCTTGTATATTGGTAATAATTTTGAAGTACTTGATGATGTTTCTACTGTATTGTTTGAAGTATTTTGTGTTAATGTACCTGCTATACAGAAGAGCAATACTACTGTTACTATTGATATTGTATATGTTAATATTTTTTGTTTGTTAAATACGAAAAACATAAAAAAACCTCCAAGTTCATACTACTTTAATTGTATGTTTGAACTTAGAGAATAATTCTTTTATTTTTAATATTATTCAAATTTGTAATTACTATAATTGTCATAATAATCTAAATCATAATACTCATCATACGAATCATAATTGTAATCATAATCTCTTCTATGTTCGTATAAATAGTCATCTAAATAGTCTCCTGATGTAAGCGCCGTTGTTAAAGCTATAAAAAATACTGATGCAAAAATTATCATTATTAATATTAACCCTATAATCCCTGTTATTAATCCTGCAATTGCCATTCCCTTTTTAGTTGATTTTACTGACATTGCTCCAAATATAATTGCTAAAATAGCACAAGGAATTGATATCTGGAAAAAGAAAAATAATACTAATGATATTATACCTAATACCATAGATGTAATTGCATATCCTTTCCTATCTTTTTTTGGTTCTTTGTCCTTTGTGTTTGATTTTTGTTTTTGATCTTTTTCTTTTAGTATTTCTACATTCTTAGCTTCTGTTTCTGCTGTTTTTTCAGTTTTTACTTTTTCTTCTGCTATTTCCTTATTTTTTGGTTCGTTTTCTAATTTTTCGTCTACTTTTTCTACTTCTATTATCTCTTTTTTATTATCTTCCATTCTTATTCCCCCTTTTCCTCTAGCTCTATTATACTATATTTATAAGTTTTTTACAATTATTATATTCATTCTTTTATTATTTTGGTAATTTATTTTATTTCTTTCTTGCATTTTTTTACATATTTCGTCAACTTTTCGTTGTTTTCTTCATATTATATATAAACAACATATATGTTGTTTAATAGAAAGGAATGATAGATATGGAAATGGACGAAAAAAAGATGCATTGCCCAATTTTAGATGTAGATGGTGTGATTTCAGGTGGTAAACAATTTGACTTAGATATTACTCTACCAGAAGATAACCGTGATGTTATCTACGGAGTAGTTAAAAATTGTTTTAAAGAACCAGTAGATAATGCAGTTGTTAAATTAGTAGAAGTTGTTTGTGAACACGGAAAAGAAGAAAGAAGACCTATTGGCCATACTTTTACTGACAAAGAAGGAGAATTTGTTTTTGGACCTTTATGCCCTGGAAAAGAATACGCTTTACAAATTTGGGTAAATGATACTAAGAAAATTAAAATATGTGCTAAATGTCATCATGAAGGTAAATGTTTAAAAGGAGATAAACACGATAAATGTGATTGTTTCCTTGATAAAAAAGAAGATCATCATAATAAATGTGATAAAAAACCAGAATGTTTAAAAGAAGAAGATTTTAAAGATTTAAATTACTAATTTTAGGTGAACTTTAGGGACGTTCCTTAAAGTTCATCTTTTATTTGGATAATATTTAAAAAAGTGAACTTTAAGGAACGTCCCTAAAGTTCACCTAAAATTTACTACATAATCCCCATTTTTTTTGCAATTTGTTTCCCTTTTTTCATCATTGCTTTTTTATTCATCATTTCTGATTCTTGATACATCATAACTAATCCAGTAGTTATTAAGCCTCCTATCATAATTCCTTTTATAAATTTCATTTAATTTCACCTCTCTTTTTTTATTTAGTATTTGTTCTTTTTTCTTTTTTATACCTTTTATAAATAGAATATATTTCATTAATTGCAACTATCGCTAGAAATATTCCAAATGCTTTTTTTAAATAAGTTACATCTATTTTTAAAGCTATGTTTGCTCCTATTATTGCTCCTAAAATTCCAAATATTGATATTATAATTGCTAATTTTAAATCTATATTTTTATTTTTTAAGTTTACTATTATTGCTACTATTGATGTTGGAATGAAAAAAATTAAATTAGTTGCTTGTGCTATATGTTGTTCTATTCCTAGCATAAAAGTAAGAAGAAATATTAATATTGTTCCTCCTCCCATTCCTGTTCCACTTACTATTCCAGATACAACTCCAATTAAAATTTCCGTTAATCCCATTTTGCAATTTTTCCTCCGTTTTGATATTTTCCCGCCAATTTAACTTGTTAACATTTTGAATGATGCATAAATTAAAAACATTGTAAATGCTATTTTTAATGTTTTTTCTGGTAATTTTTTTAATAGTTTAGCTCCTATATATCCTCCAACAGTTCCTCCTATAGCGCATAATAATGCTATTTTCCAGTCTATATAATTACCTTTGTAATAAAAAATACTACTTGTTAGCACCATTGGTAATATGCAAAATACTGATGTTCCTCTTGCTTTTGTATCTTCTAACTCTAGCATATAAATAAAAGCTGGTACTAATATCATTCCTCCACCTGTTGAAAATAATCCACTTATTATTCCTGCTAAAATTCCTATAATTATTTTTTTTATCATAATAAAAAACCTACTTTTTAGTAGGTTTTCCATTTTTTCATTTTTTATTAATGTTTTTGTTCGTTTTTTATTATTTTTTATTATTTTACTAAAAGTCAGGATTATAATATTTTGTTCCTAACATTTTATCTGGCAAATACTGTTGTTCTACATAGTGACCTGGAAAGTCGTGTGGATATAAGTATCCTTCGTGATATCCTAGTTCTTTCATTTTTTCTATTGGCGCATTTCTTATATGCATTGGAACTTCTCCTGTGTCTTTATTTTTTACATCTTCCATCGCATTATTTATTGCCATATATGATGCATTTGATTTTTTCGAAGTTGCAACATATATAGCAGCTTCTGATAATATTATTCTTGCTTCTGGCATTCCTATCATATGTACTGTTTGCATTGCATTATTGGCTACTACTAGTGCATTTGGGTTTGCCATACCTACATCTTCTGATGCTGCAATTACTATTCTTCTTGCTAAAAACATTGGATCTTCTCCTCCGTTTAAAGCTCTAGCTAAATAAAACACTGCTGCATCTGGATCTGAACCTCTCATAGATTTTATAAATGCACTTATATTGTCATAATGTTCTTCTCCATTTTTATCAAAAATTGCTTTTCTACTTTGAACACTGTTTTTTATTACTTCATCAGTTATGTGTATATATCCATCTTCTCCCATTGCAGTTGTTAGTGTTGCTATTTCTAGACCATTTAATGCTGTTCTTACATCTCCATTGCTTATCCCTGCTAATTTTTTTAGTGTTGAATCTTCTATTTTTATGTTGTATTCTCCGAAGTCCATCTGGTCTTTCTAATGCATTTTTTAATATTTTATAGATCTCTTCTTCTGTTAAAGGATTTAATTTTATTACCATAGACCTTGATATTAAAGCTTTATTTACTTCAAAATATGGATTTTCAGTTGTTGCTCCTATTAATATAATAAGTCCATTTTCTACATATGGCAGTAGTGCATCTTGTTGTAATTTATTAAATCTATGTATCTCGTCAATAAATAATATACTTTTTCCAGCCGGATTTAGCATAAAATTTTTAGTTTCTTCTATTACTTTTTTAATATCTGCTACACCTGCTGTTACTGCATTTATTTTGTAAAATTTATATTTTGTTGTTTGACTTATTACTCTTGCAAGTGATGTTTTTCCGCATCCAGGAGGTCCAAATAGAATTATACTAGATAATCTATCTGCCTTTATTGTTCTATATAAAATTTTGTCTTTTCCAAGGACATGTTCTTGCCCAACATACTCCTCTAAGTTTTTTGGCCTCATTCTAAATGCTAATGGTTCATTTTGATTCATTTTTTTCTCCTTTTCTAATGGTCATTTTGGGGTAGTTCTCTTTTGACCAATCTTTAAGGAAGAAACGTCCCTATTTAGCCATTACCTTCCTAATAAATTCAATCCTTTTTTGATTAATTCTTCTGTTGTTAATCCTTCTACTTCTAGTTTTTCAAATGCTTTTTCAATCTCTTTTTTGTTGTATCCTAATACTTGTAAAGCTGCTATTGCTTCTTCTTGTTTTTCATTTGCTTCAATTACTTGTTGTATTTTTGTTTTTGTATTTGTTTGTTTATTTACTTCGTTTTTAATTGCTTCTACTTCTTGTTCCATTTTTATTTTGTCTTTTAGTTCTAAAATTATTCTTTTGGCTGATTTTGGTCCTATCCCCGGAATTTTAGTTAGCGTTTTTTCATCTTCTGAAATAACTGCTAATGCAAATTCTGATGGTTCACATATTGCAAGCATTGTAAGTGCTGTTTTTGCTCCTACACCACTTACTCCTAGTAATAATTCGAACATTTTTAATTCTTCTAATGTATTGAATCCAAATATACTTACATCATCTTCTCTTGCTCTATAATATGTGTGAATTTTTACTGTTTCTCCAATGCTACCTAATTTTTCAATTCCCACATCTGACATATATATTTTGTAGCCTAATCCTCCTACATCGACTACTACATAGTCTGTCATTTTCATTTCTAAGGTTCCTTTTATATATGCTAACATTTTTATTTCCTTCCTAATTTTATTTTATATATCATAAAAATAAGTTGCTTCTAAGTCTGCTTCGTGTGTTAAAAGTGCAATTGGATACTTTTTGTAGCTTGCTCCTATTGCATTATAGTTTTCTTTTGGCTCTGTATATCCCATATGCCAACGAATAGCATATTTTTCTTCTGGTGTTAGTTTTATATATTCTGTAATCATCATTACCGATTTTTCTCCGTGTCCATATGGTATTGTATCGTCTACTGTATAGTAAGGTACTTTTTCCCATACTCCTAGCGCATTTTTTGCATTTCTATAATCTACTTTGTAGAAGTTTGTTTTACATATATCATGTAGAAGTCCAATTAAAATAATTGATTCTTCTGGTATTTTTACTTCCATTATGCAATTTTCTACTTTATGTTTTAATATTTCATATACTTTCATACTGTGTTCTGCAAGTCCTCCTTCATAGTTTCCGTGAAATCTTGTACTTGCTGGAGCTACAAAGAAATCTGATTTTTCTAAAAATTGAATTAGTTCTTCTATTCCTTCTCTTTTTACTTGTCTTAATATTTCTAAAAATTTTTCCTTCATTGTTATCACCTTTTCCTTTTTTCTTGCTAAATTATATCTATTTAACTGGAAAAAGTCAACAGATGTCCAAAAATTTGTTTTCTTTAAAATGATATTTGGCCTATATTTATATTTAAACTGTTAATTATATTCGTAGTTATTTTTATGTGGTTTTATTTTGAATGAATTTATTTGCAATGATTTTTGTAAAGTATTTATATTGTGTATTTTAATACCTGTCCCAAAACTAGCCAAAAATGGCTAATTAGTACCTGTCACTGAGATAACCACTGAGATAACCTTTTCAAAATCAATTTCTTAGTATATAATAAAGAAAAAGCAGAGAGGAATAGAATTTAATATGAAAATTGTAAAAAGAATATTATTAATTTTATTTGTTTTAATTTTACTTGCTGGG